>JACPQP010000189.1 GCA_016190465.1 Chloroflexota bacterium | reverse complement strand
CTGTCAGAGTCGATAGAACGTCCTCGATCTGCTCTTTCAACAGTTGGTGGGATGCAGCTTCTGCAGGCGCCAAAGCTCCCTGGTCCTCGATGAAATCACCGAGGTGACTGTCCTCTTCCTCGCCGATCGGTGTCTCGAGAGAGACCGGCTCCTGCGAGACCTTGATGATCTCACGCACTTTCTCCGGCGCGATTTCCATACCCCGACCGATCTCCTCGCTGGTGGGCTCTCGTCCGTACTCCTTGAGCAGGAGCCGGCTTATCAGAATGAGCTTGTTGATTGTCTCCACCATATGAACCGGGATGCGGATAGTTCGAGCCTGATCGGCGATAGCACGCGTAATTGCCTGGCGAATCCACCAAGTAGCGTAGGTCGAGAGCTTGTACCCGAGCGTCCAGTCGAACTTCTCCACAGCTCGGATCAGGCCGACGTTGCCTTCCTGGACCAGGTCGGGTAGGTCCAGGCCACGCCCGCAGTATCTGCGGGCAATGTCCACTACTAACCGGAGGTTGCACTCCACGAGGGGCTGTCGAGCTGCTCTCCCAGCCGCAATCAGATGCTGGAGCTCTGGGCCTATGCCAAGCAAAGTGGCGTCGGCTAGCTCATCCTCAGCCTGACGGCCGGCCGCAAACTTATAGGCGAGCCGAACTTCCTCTTCGGCCGAGAGCAGGGGAAAGCAACACACATCCTCGATGTACAGAGCCAGGATGTCCGGCAACCCGCGAGGTCTCCCTCGGCGCGTGAGGCCACGCCGGGACGGGTGGTCGAGCCTGGCCGGTACGACATCTGGCAGCAGCGTCAGCCCCACCGCTTTGAGCACGTCCGCGACGAGGAAGCGCAACTCGTCCCAGCACTGCTGAAGTCCCGGTACTAGCGCAAGGAGCTTGTCCTTGCAGGGCGAGCGGAAATCCAGTCGCTCGACAGCCCTGCCGAAATCGTTCCCCGTGCCCAGGCCTCGACTCAGCAGTTCCTGGTCAACGGCATCGAGGGGGTCGGCCAGGATCTCTGGAGGCTCGCTCAGCAAGCCGTTGAGCAGATCTTCTGGCAGGTCTGCCAATTTGTATGACCAGGTCTCTGTGGAGGTCGACCGAGCCTGGCTATCTGGCGACTCGTCTGGTTGGAACGTCTACGCCGGAGACGGTTGCTGCTGACGCCAGGACGGCAGTGGCACAGCTTCGCTGGGTACGACATCGTCGAGGCTTAGCTGCCCAAACAGCGCGGACAGTACCCTCTGCGAATGCCGATTCTGTTCTGGTGTGTCACTGGTATCAGTCACTTCGCGCTATCCGTTGCCGACAGCCACCCGCTTGCGGGCCAGGGTATGGTGTCATCGGGCATAGTATACCGGGTATCTTACAGGTAGTCAAACGTGCACTCCCTAGCAGGACTTTGGAGGGTGATGCTCGGGAAGCGCAAACCAGTTGGACGCTCCGCCAGTCCGCTGACAGGCATCGCCAAGTCAATGGTGCAAGCATCAGCGGCAGCAGCTTGAGAACATCGTCGAGGCACGCGAAGAAGCAGCGCATCGCCTAAATCATTCTACGCAATGAGTGGTCGCTGGCGAGTGCCTGCGGCGCTGTGGCGGGTGAGTGACGACGCAGACTCTCTGTTGAATGATTCAGGCGTTCGTCGTCCTATGGTCCCTCGTCCTGGTATTGCCGGATGTTGCGCTTGGGGAACTCGCGGTAGGGGCGCCGCCGCAGCGCCTCCTCGTCCAGCTCCATCCCCAGACCCGGACCGGTTGGCAGGCGCAGGTAGCCTCCCTCCCGCTTCAGCGGCGTCACCGCGACCTCCGCGGCCACCTCCTCCCAGTTCACGAAGTACTCGGTGATCAGGAAGTTGGGGATCGCCGCGGTCAGGTGGACCGTCGCCGCCAGCCCCACCGTCGGACTGTTGTAGCAGTGGGGCGCCATCACCACGTAGTATGGCTCGGCCATCGCCGCGATCTCTTTCAGCTCCAGGATCCCCCCGCAGTTGCAGATGTCCGGGTTGAGGATGTCGGCCGCCCGCCGCTCGAACACCGGGCGAAATTCCAGCTTGCCGTAGAGCGCCTCGCCGGTGACGACGGGGATGCGGATCTCTCGCCGTGCTTCGGCCAGCGCGTCGACGTTGTCGGCGCAGACTGGCTCCTCGTACCAGAACGGGTTGAACCCCTCGAGGCGCCGGGCCACCCGGACCGCGTGCATCGGGGCGAGCCGGCGGTGGACCTCGACCAGCAGGTCGATGCCCGGCCCAACTGCCTCGCGGACGGCGCGCACGCTCTCTACCGCGGCGTCCTCCTCGTCCTTCCCGATGTAGGGGCGCCACGGGTTCGGGAACGGGTCCCACTTGAGGGCGTCGAAGCCGAGCGCCACCGTCGCCACGGCCTGGCGGGCCAGTGCCTCCGGCGTCGCCGCGCCGCCGCTCCAGCCGTTGGCGTAGACGCGGATGCGGTCGCGGCAGGCGCCGCCGAGCAGGTTGTAGACCGGTGTGTTGAGCGCCTTGCCGACGATGTCCCACATCGCCTGCTCGATGCCGCTCAGCGCGCAGTAGTACTCCATCGAGCCGCGCTTCCCGGCGAAGTCGTGGTACATCACGCTGGTGAAGTGCTTGACGTTGAACGGGCTGCGCCCGACGAGGTACCGCCCCATCTGGTGGATCGTCGTCTCGATGTTGCGGTCGCGGTCGCTCTGGGTGTACGCCTCCCCCCAGCCGTGGATGCCGGCATCGGTCTCTACTTTCACAAAGAGCCAGTTCTTGCCCGACCCCGGATCGACCAGATATGTCTCGACTCCTGTCACGATCATGATACCCATCCCCCGTCATCGTCCTGATGATCCCCTGTTTCGTTCTACCGGCCAACGCCGGTGCTGGCCAGCAGGCCGATCCCCACCAGCAGCACCACCGCCAGCTCGAACCCGACCTGCCGGGCGAGCCGCCCGTCGAGCCCGTGCGGGATCAGGCCGATCAGCGCGTAGAAGGCAAGCAGAAGAAGCAGGCCGCCGGTCATCGTGCTGACCGCCCAGTAGTTCAGGGCCCAGGTCAGCTCACCCAGCAGCAGCCCGACGACGCCCGCGTAGAGCCAGACCTGGCGCTCGGACCGGATGCTCCGCCGCAACAGCTCGACGGTGAGCAGCGCCGTCACGACGGCGATCGTCGTCGCCGAGTAGAGGCTGCGGGTGCGGGGGGCATAGATGGCGCTGTAGAGCATGAACGCGACGATGTACGAGATGAACTCGGCCGAGAAGGGGGCGCGTCCGGCCTGGTAGCGCTCGGCGTGGAGCACGACGAGCAGGAGCGCGGCGGTCACCACGAGGCCGGTGGCTAACGCCGGCCCGGTGGTGAACAGCGGCAGGCGCAGGAACAGCGCCGCGCCAAGCACCAGCAGCGTCGGCAGCGTCCAGTACGTCCCGGCCCGCGGCTGGTCCTTTGCCCTTCCCACGATGCGCTGGAGCGACTGCGTTGTCCCCACGGCAGTCGCCAGCAGCAAGACCGCGAGCACCAGGCCGTAGAGCGGCCCCTGAACGGTGAGCGACAGCCCGAGGCCCAGCGTCACGATCGTGACCAGCCCGAACAGGCTACTCAGACCGGACATCGCGCCTCCCACTACAGATGCGGTCGATCATCGCCGCGATGAACCCGGCGTCATCGTGGGCGACCGAGACGAGCGCCTGGACACCATCGCCCGCCGGATCTGGCGGCTCGAAGACGGTGCGGACGAGCCGCTGGCGGACGACGCCGCCCGGCGGTGGCCGGAGGGTTGGCCACGTCGGGAAGCTCACCCGTCGCTCGACCGGGTCGGGGCCGAGAACGGTCCGCAGCCGCCGCGGCTCCAGCTTCAGATAGGGCCAGCCGAGCGTCCAGGCTGCCGTCGCCGGATCGTACATCGAGGTCCAGGCCCGCTGCACGACCGCGAGCCAGCGATCGAGCATCGCGACGATCCCCCGGTGAGCCGGGCCGCCCGCGTCGAGCAGCCGCTGTCGCTCGGTCGGGCCGATCGTCGGGCTCTTCACGACGTCCTGCACGCCGACGACCAGCGGAGCGCCGCAGTTCAGCGCCAACTCGGCCGCGAGTGGGTCGGAGTTCAGGTTCCACTCGTGGTGGACCGGCACCGCCCCCGCGTCGAGGATGCCTCCCATCACGACCAGCGTCTTGATCTTCGTGACGAGGTCTGGCGCCTGCTGGACGAGCGCGCCGACGTTGGTCATCGGCCCGATGGTGATCAGCGTGAGTGGCTCTGGGCTGGCGCGCAGCGCCTCCCGGAGGAACGCGACGGCGTCCCCCACCGGCTCGGCGGCAACGTCCGCGGTCGTGACGAAGCCCTCGCCCTCTGAGCCCCCCCAGAACGCGGGTTGGCCTGGCTCCAGCGGCTGCTGGCGCCCGGCGACCACTGGCACGTTGCCTCGGCCGAGCAGGCGCAGCAGCTTCCGGGCGATCGCGGCGCGCCGGCGGGTGTCGCCGTGCTCGGTGGTCATGCCCACCAGCTCGATCTCCGGCGAGAGCGCCAGCAGCGCGATGGCGAAGGCATCGTCGATGTCGCCGCCCACGTCGGTGTCGAGGATAACGCGGCGGCGTCCTGTTCCCATGTTTCCCAATCTCTCAAAGTGATGCCGAGGACAGCGGATTCAGAGACGTGGTCGTATGATACAATGCCGGACAGCAGCCGGCGAGTATCCGCGGCTGAGGTTGCCCATCCCACCAGGAGGTGTGGCCGTGAAGATCGTCGAGACCCGCTTGACGAAGGTGCGCGTCCCGACCAACCCCGACGCCGTCAACAGTCTGGAGTGGGGCGACGACGGCTGGTCGGCGGTCCCCAAGTTCATCGTCGAGCTGATCACGGACGAGGGGCTCGTCGGGCTGGGGGAGACCTATCGCGGCATCGGCGAGGATGCCGTTCGCACGATGGCCACGGCGCTTCAGGGGAAGAACCCACTTCAGCTCTGCTGGCAGTCGCTGCCGCAGGGCGGGGACCTGAGCACCGCCCTGGTCGGCTACAACTCGCCCAGGTACCGGGCGCGCGACTACGAGCTCCGACAGGCGCGGAGTCCCGCGTCCGACGCGTTCGAGATGGCGGTGCTCGATCTCGCCGGAAAGGCGCTGGGCGTTCCGGCGCATCGTCTGCTCGGCAGCGCCTACCGGGAGCGGGTTCCGGTCGACTTCTGGTTCGGCCGCCGCTCTCCAGAGGATGCCGGCCGCCGCACGCGCCTGGCCGTCAAGATGGGCTATCACGGTCTCAAGATGAAGAACGCGCTGGAGGATCCCACGGTCGCGCAGGTCGAGGCGATCGTCGAGGCCGGCGGGCCCGGCTTTTCGATCACCGTCGACCCGAACGAGCGCTTCTATCGGCCGGCCGAGGCGATCCGCCTGGCGAAGGAGCTGGAGCGGTTCCGCAACGTCCTCTGCTTCGAGGACCCGATGCCGAAGTGGAACCTGGACTGGTACCGCCTCTTTCGGGAGAAGACGACGATCCCGGTCGCCCTCCATCTCGGCTCGCCCACCGACGTGATCAACGCGATCAAGGCGGAAGCCTGCGATTACATGAACCTGGGCGGAAGTATGCTCAACTTTGTCCGGTGCGCGGCGATGGCTGAGGCGGCCGGGATCCTGATCTGGCATGGCTCCGGCGTCGACCTGGGCATCCTGGAGGCGAGCTACGTCCATGTCTCGGCCTGCGCCCGCAACTGCGTCCTGCCCGGCGACGTCTTCGGGCGGCTCATCCGCGAGCACGACCTGCTGGCAACCCCGTTGGCGATCGCCGGTGGCCACGTGGCCGTCCCGCCCGCGCCCGGTCTCGGCGTTGAGCTTGATCGGGATGCGCTCGGGCGATACCGGATGGAGTGAGAGAATGGAGGAGTAAGATGCAACCACGCCTGTTTCTTGCCGAGATGACCCGCGAGCAGATCCGGGCGGCGGCCCCGGAGACGACGGTGGTGCTGCCGACGGCGTCGATCGAGCAGCACGGCCCCCACCTGCCGATCTTCACCGACACCGCCGCCTGCACCACCGTGTGCCAGCGCGCCGCCGAGTTGGCCTCCGCTCAGGTATCCGTCACCATCGCGCCGCCGCTCCACTTCGGTAGCTCGCACCACCACTTCCCGCACCCCGGCGTGCTGTCATTGCAGGCCAGCACGTTCATCCAGGTGGTCCTGGAGCTCTGCGAGAGCCTGGAGCGCTCGGGCTTTCGCCGCATCGCCATCGTCAACGGCCATGGGGGGAACGAGGACCCGCTGCGCGTCGCCGCCCGCGAGTTCTCCCTCACCCACGACGCGACGGTGGCCATGGCGTCCTACTGGACCATCGCCCGGCAGGCGCTGCTCGAGGAGGGCCAGGCCGACGAGGTGGGCCGCGTGCCGGGCCACGCCGGCGGCTTCGAGACATCGCTGATCCTGGCCCTGCGGCCTGACCTCGTCCAGCCCGCCGCCTACCCGCCGGATGTCGGCCGGCAGTTCCCGCCGGGCGTGGCCGACCTGCCCGCGATGGTGGCCCGGCGCGACCAGTTGATCGGCTTGGGACCGGGCTACACCGATGACCCGGCCGCGGCGTCGGCCGAGCACGGCAACCGCTTCCTGGACATCATCACCCGCTCGCTCGCCGACTTCCTGGTGCGGTTCTCGCGGGTGTAGGGTGAGGTCAACCCCCAAGCCCCCGCAGGAACCGCTCGGCCGCGCCGCCGAGGACCATCTGCCGCTGGTCGGCGGTCAGGAACGCGCAGTGGCGGCGGACGTAGTCGAGGAGCTGGCGATAGGTGCCGGAGTTCAGCGCGGGCGGGTAGTCCGTGCCCCACATGACCCGGTCTGCGCCGAAGGTCTCCACTGCCCAGCGGATCACCTCTTGCGCTCGCGGGTACGGATACTCTGGCTCAGTGCCGACCATCGCCGGCAGCGATGCCAGGTCGATCCACACCTGGGGATGCTGCGCCAGGAGCGCCCGCTCCTGCCAGCTCTCCTCTTGCGGCCCGCCGACGTGGCAGATCACCAGCCGGACGCGCGGCAGTTCCTCGATCAGCCGTCGCAGGGCGGGCAGGTCATCGGGTGTCGCCGTGATGAGGTCGAGGATCAGTGGGCGGCCGAGTTGGTCGAGGCGCTCCCACACCCGCCACTCGCGTTCCCCGTCGAAACGGAAGTCAGGCCGCAGGCGTCGGGTGGTCGCCACCTCGATCTTCAGGCCGGTCAAGCCGGCCTCGATCAACCGCTCGAGCCGGTCGGGTGCGTCCGGCTGATCGACCGCACCCAGGTAGGCGAACCCGACGAACCGGTCCGGCCACCGTCTCACCGCATCAATGGCCAGGGCGTTCTGATCGCCGTAGAGGTGGTGCTGGAGGATGAAGGCGCGATCCACCCCAGCCTGGTCCATGTAACCGAGCAGCACCTCCGGCGGGCTGGTCGGTGGATCGAACGAGGGCGGAAACACCTGGCACACCTGCCCCCGATCCTGCACCTTGCCGAAGCGGAGTGGCTGCCAGAAGCCGGTCAGTTGTCTGGCGAGGTGAACGTGGCAGTCGACGATCACGGGACGTCCTCCGAGTCAATCATATTCGGGCTATGCTGCCACAGATGCTATCATAGCCCACAGTTCCGCCCTACGCCGGCTGTCGGGTAAGGCCACCGCGGTGGGAGTTCACTTTCTTCGGTCTCGCCTACGCCTTTGGGCGCCCTCCCATGGCCTGGCTTGCCGATCGGATGAGCCGTCAACTGCTCGTTGCCTTTGGCTTGGTGGGAGTCTCCACCGCCGCGCTGGCCGTGGGTATGGCGCTGAGCTACCACCATCTCGTCGCGATGCTGGTGGTCATAGGGCTGCTGGGCGCCTCATATCACGCTCCGGCCTCGTCGTTGCCCTCCAGCCTAAAGGGGCCAGGAACGGGGAAGCTCGCTCGGATTCCACATCCTGGCACTGATGCTCCGTCGGCGGATTTGACTATCACCGGCCTGCGAGTGAGCTAGCCCTCTCGAAAGGCATCGAGGGGGGCAATCCCCGGGCGATGTGACTTCCAGTCCACACCCGGGATCCCTCAGGGCGGTATGGCTGGGCGTCTGGTGCAAGGCCTACATCCCGCAACGCGGGCTCCTTGCGCCTGTGGACGCTCCGGCCCAGTCAGCAGACGGATCGCTGGCAGCTTCCACTCGCACCTCTCGTTCCTGTCATCACCGGGCACGTCATGTCGTTCCATCGTGCATGTGAGCGCCTGCTTGTCGTGAGAGTGGAGACTGTTTCACGGGATGATCTCGTCTATCCCCAGCTCCTGCCCGGCCCGCTCCAGATCGGCCACCACCGAGGCGAGCAGCGGGATGCCGCGCTCCAGGCGCTCGACCCGCAGCCGGAACTCGATCTCGCCGGGCAGGTAGAGCCGGTCCACGCCCGGAGCCCGCTCGGAGGACCGAACGTCCCGGATCATCTGGTCGACCCGGGCCGCATACTCGCCGTAGTCCAGAAAGCGCGCCGGATCGATCGCCATGAAGCAGTGGCTCCGGGCGAGGTGGGTGGGTACGCCCGGTGTGTACTGGAGCTGCAAACCGAAGATGCCGCCGCTCAGCACGCCCGCCAGTACATCGGTGACGACCGCGAGCCCGAAGCCCTTCGGGCCGCCGATGGGGACCAGCAGACCGGTCAGGCCGACGCGCGGATCGGTCGTCGGCTGCCCCTCCCGGTCCAACGCCCAGCCCAGGGGGATTGGCTCGCTCTTGCGCAGCGCCATCCCGATCTTCCCCGCCGCCACCACGCTCTGCGCCATGTCGAGCACGATCGGCCACTCCTCGCCCGCCGGAATCGCCCAGGAGATCGGGTTGTTCCCGACGACCGGCTCCTTCCCACCCCACGCCGCGATCCGGGCGCCCGCGTTCGTCGTTGCGTACCCGATTAGCCGCTCCGACGACGCCATCATCGCGTAGTAGGCCGCAGCCCCGAAGTGGTTGCTGCGGCAGGCGACCGCGATCCCGATGCCGGCCTCGCCGGCCCGGTCGATCGCCTGGCGCATAGCGAAGTGCGACACGACCTGCCCCAGCCCGTTGTCGCCGTCGACCACAGCGGTCGCCCCACTCTGGCGGATGACGTTGAGCCGGGGCCGGGGGTTGATCGTTCCCGCCTGCAACTGCCGGAGGTAGCCGGGGACGCCGGCGACGCCGTGGGTGTGGACACCGCGCAGGTCGGCCTCGACCTGGATGTCGGCAGCGAGGGCCGCATCCTCGGGCGAGAGCCCTGCCCGCCGGAACAGGGCCTCCACGTATGCACGCAGACGGTCGGCCGCGATGGTCACTTCCTCGGCCACTGGTTACTCCCTCCTTGTCGGTTTTCTGCCATCCCCCTGATCCCTTCTCGTCAGGAAGAGAGGTAGAGCTAGGGCTCCTGCTTCCACAGCTCGCGCGAATAGTAGGCGTTCAGTTCTGCCTGCGCCTGGTCACGCGTCGTCGCGGCGATCTCCTCGTCCGTGCGATGGAGCGCTTCCCTCAAGAACCGGATGAGATACGGCGGCAGAGGTTGAGCGGGTGAAGCACCCTGGTGTAGTGGAGATGATCAGTGCGCGTCTCGACGTACCCATGCTTGAGGCAGAAGTCTCGCACCTGGCCCCACCCCGGCGGCATCGCTAAGTCGGTTGCGGAAAGTCCCTTAACGGCTCCGGGAAGGTCCAGGAAGGGCCGCAGCCCGTCCTGGCGGGGTTTGGGGTGTCCCCAAAACCATCAAAAACTTTCTGATACCTACATAGCCGGCAGCCGCCAGGGTGGACTGAAGCTCTGGGCCCGCCGAGGCTATGCCAAACAGCATCCCGGCGAGCTCCGCGTCATCCTGTGTCAGGGAGAGGCGAAGAACGTATGGCTCCAGACAAGCAAGATCCGGCAGATGTCGATAGAAGTCGAACTGGTACGGCATCAGCACGCGAAGCATCGCCTCCCGCGCGAGCAGCAGCCCGCGCTCCCGCCGACCACGGGCGATCATCACCGGGCGCTCTTTCCGTACGGCCTCGTCGAAGATCGGGCTGAGATTGCGAGCGACGGTGAGGTTCACCTCGCGGACCATCGTCCCTCTTGCGGCGACCATCGGCACCTCCTGGGCATCGCGTGCAGTCTCTGCATATTATACAGGCTCGGTAGTCCGATGGCCATCCGCGCCGTTCATGCCGGGAGCGCCACACAACTGTGGTAGCCGCCTGGCGCGGGAACGGCCCTCACCCCCTGCCCGCCGTTCCTG
>JACPQP010000188.1 GCA_016190465.1 Chloroflexota bacterium | reverse complement strand
TGTCCACAAAGAGAAAGAAAAAGGAGCAAAAAGAAAGAGAAATGCTACTACGACGACTGCTGCCCACCGGCGAAGGGTGGGCCATTCCCGACCATCAAAGTGGGCCATACCGGGTTGTCAAACGCAGCGCGACGATCGGCGGGGCAACCACGACTTACGCCTACGACGGCGACGGGAAGCGGGCGAGCAAGACCGTCGGCGGGACGACGACGAGCTACGTGCAGTTGCGCGAAGTAGGCGTTGAGCGCATGGGAGAGCAGGGTCGCTCGGACGGTGGAAAACTCCGGAGATTGGCCGAACTGCGCTACTCCTCTCCCAGCTCTGCCAGAAGCCCCCGGACGTAGGCCGCGCTGCGGCCGTCGGCCGTGAGCTGGTCGCCGTCGCGCGCCCCTTCGACCGCGATGAAGCCGGTGTAGCCGGCGTCGGCCATCGCCGAGATGGCGAAGCGGTAGTCGATGTCGCCGTCGGGAAGCGGCACGCGCAGGTAGATCGACCTGCGCAGCTCGGGGATGTGGACGCGCTTGAGGTTCTTGCAATGCCAGTATCTGGCCCGGGGGGCCAGCGCCACGATGGCCGCCTCACACGTCTCCTCGGGGAGATCGTATTGCCAGTAGACGTTGCCGAGATCGGGGTTGACCCCGACGTTCCCAAGCCCGATCAGGTCGAGCAGATGAAGCGCCGACCAGCTATTGTCGGCGATCGAGCCCTGGTGCACCTCGATCGAGAGCTGGAGGCCAAAGTCCGCCGCGACCTGCCCGAGCGCCCGCAACGCGTCGGCGGTCCGCTGGAAATCGTCTTCGCTGGCGAGCCGACTCGCGCCCTGGGACACCGGCTCGCCCGTGCGAGCGGCGCCCGGGCCGCCGGGATGAGTGGGTGGAGTCACCGCCGTCAGGTTGACGACGCCGGCGCCGACCCAGGAGGCAAACTGGAGGGTCCGCTCGACGTTTGCTCGAACGCTGGCACCGAGGCGCGGGTGGGCGACGGCGCCCCCGCCCCGGACGGCGACCGGCGGCAGCCCGGCGTCCTCCATCTCCTCGCGCAATTCGCGCGCGCTGGCAGCAGTGGCACCCTGGGCGCTTCCGGATGGGATCTCCACCCCCTCAAACCCCAGGCGCTTCACCGCGCGAAGGTATCGGGGCCGCAACTCCTTCGGTGGCATCTCGCCGAAGGCGTCGCGCTGGCTGGGGTAGTACACGCCGCGGCGAAGGGCATAGCAGAGCTTCATGGTCACTGGCGAGGTCATCATCTCCTGTCCTCCAATCCGTTCGACCTGAGAGCAGATCACCGCGCTGATTATAGGGCACCGGCAAGCCAACAGTGCAACCGGTTGGGGCGAGTCCCGCGGACAGGGCGCGAGTGATGTACAATATACCAGCATGATTGCCGCGTCGAACGCTATCAGTCAATACCGTTTTCAATCAGGAGGAGCGTGCGATGCCCGTGAAAACCACCATCTATCTCGACGAAGAGCTCCTGGGACGAGTACGCCGGTTGCTGCCGTCCCGCGGTCTGAACCGGTTCATCAACGAGGCGCTGGCAGAGAAGGTGGACGCCCTGGAGCGCCAGCAGATCGAGCAGGCGATGCGGGAGGGGTATCTGGCCAGCCAACGCGAGCGGGCTGATCTGGATCGAGACTGGGAGGCAGTGGACGTCGAAGGCTGGCCCGCATGAGCTTCCCTCGCCGGGGTGAGATCTACTGGGTCAACCTCGATCCGACCGTCGGCACCGAGATCGCGAAGATCCGGCCCGCTCTGATCATCTCCAATGACATTGGCAACCAATACGCAGCGCGGGTCATCGCCGCCCCAATCACGTCGCGGAGCCTGGAACGGGTGTACCCATTCGAGGTGGAAGTGCCGGCCGGGGTAGGGGGGCTAGGGAATCCGTCGAAGGTCCTGCTGGATCAGATTCGCACGCTCGACAGGCGGCGATTAGGGAACCGCATCGGCATGCTCCCTGCCGACCGGATGCGTGAGGTCGACCAAGCTCTGCGCCTGAGCCTGGCGCTGTGACCAGAGGTGAAGCAGTGGGGAAAAACAGGGCAAATGCGGCTGTGTTACAATGACCACAGACTGATTGGAAGAGGGGTGGAGCGGTGTGCTGAAGGTCGTCCGCTACCGGGGCGAGGCCGGGCCGGCGTTTGGTGTCCTGGAGGGTGACTCCGTCTACACGATCGTCGGCGACGTGTTCGGCAAGTTTCGCCCAGGCGAGCGAGTGGGGGCGGTGAAGGAGTTGGTCCTGCTTGCACCCTGCGAGCCCACCAAGATCGTTGGCGTCGGGTTGAACTACCGCGATCACGCGCGCGAAGCGGGTGTGCCGGCTCCGGAGGAGCCGGTGCTGTTCGTGAAGCCCTCGACGGCGGCCATCGGACCCGACGCGGACATCGTCTGGCCGGCGAGAGTCGAGCGGGTCGACTTCGAGGCGGAGATGGCGGTCGTGATCGGCCGGCGTGCCCACGACGTGGCCGTCGCGGATGCCCTGGCCTACGTGCTCGGCTACACCTGTGGCAACGACGTGACTGCTCGGGACCTCCAGCGGCGAGACGGGCAGTGGATGCGGGCCAAGAGCTACGACACCTTCTGCCCACTCGGCCCGTATGTCGCGGTGGGGATCGATCCGAGCAACCTGCCGATCACGTCCCGGCTCAACGGCGACGTGCGCCAGCACTCGGCGACGAGCAACCTGATCTTTGGCGTTCCCGAGCTGGTGAGCTTCATCTCGCACGTGATGACGCTCCTCCCCGGAGACGTCATCCTCACGGGCACGCCCGGCCGGTACGGGACGATGCGCGCGGGAGACGTCGTCGAGATCGAGGTGGGACCGATCGGGCCGCTGCGGAACCGCCTGGTTCGACGCTAGGTGAAGGACGGTTGGAGCGATGACACGCGCGACGGCTCATCATTTCCTTTCCTTGACAAACGTGAATGGTGCCGAGATCGGCGAGATCCTGCGCCGATCGGCTCAACTGAAGGCCGAGTGGGCGGCGGGGCGCCGCGACCCACTGTTAGCGGGGAAGACGCTCGCGATGATCTTCCAGAAGCCATCGCTGCGCACTCGCGTCTCGTTTGACGTCGCGATGCTCCAGCTCGGCGGCCACGCCCTCGCGCTCGCACCGGCGGAGGTTCAGCTCGGGGAGCGTGAGTCGCCCGCCGATGTGGCCCGGGTCCTCAGCCGATACGTCGACGCCATCGTGGCGCGCGTCTACGCTCACGCGGATGTGGTCGATCTCGCCCGCCATGCCACTGTCCCGGTCATCAACGGTCTCTCCGATCTCGAGCACCCGTGCCAGGCCATTGCCGACTTCCTGACAATCCAGGAGGCGAAGGGACGGCTGCGAGGCATCCGAATTGGCTATGTCGGCGACGGGAACAATGTGGCACACTCCCTTTTGCTGGCGGCCAGCAAGCTGGGTTCATCCATCACGCTCGCCTCCCCACCCGGCTACGAGTGTCAGCCAGCGGTGGTCGCCGAGGCACGCGCGGCGGCCGAACAGACGGGCAGCCAGATTGCGCTGACCACCGACCCACGCCTCGCCGCCCAGGGCGTGGACGTGCTATATACCGACGTCTGGGCAAGCATGGGCCAGGAGCACGAGCGCGAGGTGCGGAGGCAGGTCTTCGCGCCGTACCAGCTCAACGCGGAGCTGGTGGCGCTGGCGGCCCCCGACGTCATCGTGATGCACTGTCTCCCCGCGCACCGGGGCGAAGAGATTGCCGACTCGGTCATCGAGGGTCCGCACTCGGCGGTCTTCGACCAGGCCGAGAACCGACTGCACGCACAGAAGGGCTTACTGGCGTATCTGTTTGGCGTGTCGGGGGGCCCGGGCATTGGGGGAATGAGCATTGGGGGAATGAGCATTGGGCGGTAGGCGGGACGTCTACCAGACGGCGATGCGCGAGGGGCACGCGCTCGCCTGGTCACACAAGTGGGAGGCGGCCATCCTGAAGTACCGCCTCGCCCTGGCCGAGTTCCCGGACGACGCGGCGGCGTTCATCAGCCTCGGGGTCGCCCTCGTCCGGGTGGGACGCACTCGGGAGGCGCTGGCGGCGTATGAGGCTGCCCGACGGCAGCGCGCCACCGACGCGACCGTGTTGGCCCGGATCGCTGAGTTGCGGCAGTTGGCGGGCGACTCGGCGGGCGCGGCGCGGGCGTTTGCCGAGCTGGCCGACGTCTCGGTCGGGCATGGCGAGCGGGACCGCGCGCGCGAGGCGCTCGTCCGCGCGCGCGCGCTGGCCGAGGCGGACATGGATGGCCTGCGGCAGGTGCGAGACAGCGCCACGCGGGGCAACTTTCCCGATGTGCAGCGGGCGTGTGAAGCACTCCTGGCGCTGGCCGCCCCGTCTTCGATGAGACCACCGGCCAGTGTGCCGGTCGGCGGGGACCCGTCTCCCCCACCCGCTCCTACGGCTGCCCCTGCGCCTCCCTCTCAGGCGGGGCGAATACAATGCGACCTACCGAATGAGGAGCGGGGAGCCGCGGATCAGGAGCAGGGAGCCGCGGCGGGCGCTGTAGAGGCAGGCACGGGGGGGGCAGGCACGGGGGGGGCAGGCACGGGGGCCTGCCCCTAC
>JACPQP010000223.1 GCA_016190465.1 Chloroflexota bacterium | reverse complement strand
CCGAACCCTCCCCCTCTCCGCGTCGGAGAGGGGGCCAGGGGGTGAGGTCTGTCGCCCCGTTGCCCCGTCCCACCCCGCTTCTCGCTCACGGGACGGTCAGGCGTACCTCACCCAGCACCGTCTTCCCCAGCGAATAGACGTACGTCGCTTGATCGGTCGCCTCGTCGACGATCAGCTCGGCGTCGACGAGGGCGGCCTTCCAGCGTAGGAGAATCACCACGCCAACGGTCACCGTCGGATCTCCCGCCCCATAGAACGGGCTCGGGGGCGCCTGGATCGGCAGCCAGGTATACTGCGCGAAAACATGGTCGATCAGCGTGGCGGTCTCCTCGAAGTAGTTGGGGCTATTCATGACGACGGTGATGATCCGTCGCGGGCCATCGACGGCGAACGCGGTGACGCAGCGGCCGGCCAGGTCAGTGGTACCCGTCTTCACGCCGCGCACGTCGGTCCGCGTGAAGAGCAGGCGGTTGGTGTTGTGAAGCTGATAGGTCGCCGACCCTTTCACCTCACGCTCGCGGGTCGCGACGATTCGAGCGAATGTCGGATTGCGCAGGGCGAACCAGGCGAGCCGGGCCATGTCGTAGGCCGATGAGTAGTGGTCGGGGTCGTCGAGGCCGTGGGGATTGACGAAGTGCGTGTCGACCAACCCCAGATCGGCCGCGCGCCGGTTCATCGCCGCGACGAACGCCGCCTCGCTGCCACTCACGATGCGAGCGACCGCCACGGCGGCGTCGTTCCCCGAAGGCAGCATCAGGCCGTAGAGCAGGTCTTCGAGCGAGAGGCGATCGCCGCGTCGCAGCCCCATCAGCGAGCTGTCGGGATAGTCGGCCGCATCCACCTGGATCGTGAACCGCCGATCGAGCTGTCCCCGCTCGATCGCCAGCAGCGCGGTCATCATCTTCGTCATGCTGGCCATCGGCAGGCGCTCGTGGACTCGCCGCGCGTAGAGGATCGTCCCTGCGTCGGCGTCGATGACCACCGCGGATCGGGCGGCCAGCGGCGGCGACTCGGCCTGCTGCATCTGCCAGACCGACCGGGCAAAGATCGGCGAGCGCGCCTCGTCGGACTCCAGGTAGCCCGGCGGGCCGAAGCCGGTGTTGACCAGCAGGCCGAGCAGCAGCCGGACCAGCCACAGCGCTGTCGAACGTGGACGAGCCGCTATCATGAGGGGCGTCTGTTCAAGTCGCAGGCTTCACCTACACTTGCGGCGCGCTCGCTGCCATCTCAGCCCCAGCCGCCGCCCTGATCCGATTCGACAGATGCGGATGACTCGACAGTATCTCGGCGAGCCACGGTTGTACCCTTCCAAGTATAATGGTTCTGGCAACTGGCGAGTATCCCCGCTGCCGCGGGATGCGGTGGCGGATCGAGTTCCGAACAGGAATGAATATGCTTCTCTCCGAACCCGCCATCGCCGTGGCGCACCTCGGCAAGGACTACGAGGTCAGCCAGCGCGCCGGCGGGATGGGCGCGGCGCTAGCCAGCTTCTTCCGTCGCCGCACGCGGCTCATCCACGCGGTCGACGACGTCAGCTTCACCATCGGCGAGGGCGAGGTCGTCGGCTTCCTCGGTCCGAACGGTGCGGGAAAAACGACCACGCTCAAGATGCTCGCGGGGTTGCTCCATCCGACCGGTGGCGCAGCCTCGGTGCTCGGACACATCCCCTGGCGGCGCGAGAAAGCCTACCTGTGCCAGATGACCCTGGTGATGGGTCAGCGCAACCAGCTCTACTGGGACCTGCCGGCCATGGACACGCTGCTCGTCAATCAGGCGATCTATCGCCTTCCCGAGCGTCAATTCCGCGAGACGCTGGCCGAGCTGACCGATCTCCTCGATCTCGCGCCGCTGCTCGGCGCGCCGGTGCGCCAGCTCTCGCTCGGCGAGCGGATGCGCTGCGAGTTCGCGGCCGCGCTGATCCATCGGCCGCGGGTCGTCTTCCTCGACGAGCCGACGATCGGGCTTGACGTCACCATGCAGGAGCGCATCCGCCGGTTCATCCGGGAGTACAACCGGCGCAGCGGCGCGACGGTCCTGTTGACGAGCCACTACATGGCTGACGTGACGGCGCTCTGCCGGCGAGTCATCGTCATCCACCAGGGAAGACTGCTGTATGACGGCGCGCTGGGGGCGCTGACCGAGCGGATGGCGCCGTTCAAGCTGCTCGCGGTGACGCTCGAAGAGGGCAGCGAACCCCCGGCGAGCTGGGCCCCGTTCGGGGAGCGGGTGGACGGTGGCGATGGCCAGCCGATGGGGCGGGTACAGCTTCGGGTGCCCAAGGATCGGGCCGCCGAGGTGACGGCGCGCCTGCTCAGCCAGCTTCGGGTGGCCGATCTCACCGTCGAGGACCCGCCGGTCGAGGCGGTGATCGACCGGGTGTTCCAGGGTAAGCTCGACGGCGCGGTCGCGCTGCCGGCTGGGGCCCATCCGGGGCGGTCAGACGACCATGGACACGATGGGACCGTGGAGACGAGCCCATGATCGGCGACCTCTGGGCGCTCTACCGCGCCTGCTTTCAGATGACCATCGCGGGACAGCTCCAGTATCGGCTATCGCTCGTCATCTGGCTGCTCGGGCTCGTCATCCAGCCGGTCATCTACCTCGTGGTCTGGCAGACGGTCGCCGCGGGCGGGTCCGTCGCGGGCTACACCGCCGGAGACTTCGCCGCGTATTACCTGGTCCTGATGCTAGTCAACCACGCCACGTTCACCTGGATCATGCACGAGTTCGACTTCGAGATTCGGCACGGATTTCTCTCCGGCAAGCTGCTGAAGCCCGTCAACCCCATCCATTTTCACCTGGTCGACAATCTCACCTACAAGCTGCTGACGCTGATCGTCGTCGGCCCGGCGGCGCTCGTGCTCGCGCTCTACTTCAGGCCGACGCTGAACCCATCGCTGGAGCAGGTCGGATTGTTCGCCGTCGCCCTCGTGCTGGCGATCGCCCTGCGTTGGGTCGTCGAGTACATCGTCGCGCTCGCCGCGTTCTGGACCACCCGGGTGAACTCGGTGAACAGCCTCTACTTCACCGTGCTCTGGTTCATGGCTGGCCTGGTGGCGCCCAACGCGCTGCTTCCCGGCCTGTTGCAGCAGCTCGCCCGGGTGCTGCCGTTCCGCTACATGGTTGCCTTCCCCATCGAAGTATTGCTCGGACGGATCAGCGGCGGCGCCGCGCTCGAAGGCTATCTCGCGCAGGTCGTCTGGCTTGGACTCGCGCTCGGTATCTATGCGCTCGTCTGGCGAGCGGGGCTTCGACGCTACTCCGCGGTGGGCGCCTAAGTAGGTATCAGAAAGTTTTTGATGGTTTTGGGGACACCCCAAACCCCGCCAGGACGGGCTCCGCCCTTCCTG
>JACPQP010000214.1 GCA_016190465.1 Chloroflexota bacterium | reverse complement strand
TTCAGCGACAGTTCGAGCCTCACGGTGTGACCGTCGTGGTCATCATTGCCGAGTCCCACCTCTCCATTCACACCTGGCCAGAGCACGGCTATGCCGCGGTGGACGTGTTCACCTGCGGCGACGATCCAGAGTTCGGCGAGGTGACCCGTCTGCTCGGCCAACGGCTTGGCGCGACCAGCGTGTCGACGATTGAGGTCAAGCGTGGTCTGCTGGCGCAGCTCGAGCCATCGGCGATCAGCCATCCGCTTTCAGCGGTTGGCCTGCGAAGGTCTGGCGGCTGACGGCTACCGGATGCCTACGCCGGGGCGACCACAGGGGGTCGCCCCTACGGGCTGACCGTTGGTGGCTGATTGTTGACGGCGGCCGGATGCCTACGCCGGGGCGACCACAGGGGGTCGCCCCTACGGGCTGACCGACGATGTCGAGCCTGGCCGTCGCGGCGATGGCCATCACCGCGCGGGCCCAGCCAGGATCGCCAGGTGGGTTTTCGTCCATCCGACTGGTAGTGGAGGGAATTGGTGGGGGACCTGGCCGAGACCGGGCCGACGCCGAACGAGGGATGGCGTGTCTTTCCCCGTCGTGGTGGCGAGGAGGTGCGCTTCGCCGTGATCCGGTCGATTGTCCGTCGGCAGACGCCCTTCCAGCATGTCGAGATCGCCGACACCGTGTCCTTTGGGCGGGCCTTCTTCATCGACGGCCGGCCCCAATCGGCCGAGATCGACGAGCACCTCTACCACGAGGCGCTCATCCACCCCGCGCTGGTGAGCCACCCTGCACCGCGATCGGTCTTCATCGCCGGCGGCGGCGAGGGCGCGACGCTGCGCGAGGTGCTCCGTCACCCGAGCCTCGCTCGCGCCGTGATGGTCGACATCGACCCCGACGCCGTCGCCTTCTGCCGGGATCACCTGGGCCTCTTTCACCGGGGCGCCCTCGACGACCCGCGCGCCATCATCCGCCACGACGACGCACGGGCGTACCTCGCGCGATCGGCCGACCGGTACGATTGTCTCGTCGTCGACGTGACCGACCCGCTCGCCGGTGGGCCATCGTACCTGCTCTTCACCCGTGAGTTCTTCGCCCTCGCCCGCGAGCGGGTGAACCCGGAGGGGCTGCTGGTCGTCCAGGCCGAGTGCACTGCCCTCAACAACTGCGACGGCCATCTGTCGATCGTCCGTACCCTTCGAGAGCTCTTCCCGATCGTTCGCCCCTACGAGGTCTACGTCCCCTTCTTTGCCGACCCCTGGGGGTTCGTCGTCGCCACCGCTGGCGTCGACCCGTGGTCGCTGAGCGGCGCCGAGGTGGATCGCCGGCTCGCCGCTCGGGGCATCGTCGACCTGCGCTTCTACGACGGGACGACACACGAGGCGCTCAAGGCCTGGCCGCGCCACCTGCGCGACCGGCTGCCCACCTGGGACCGCATCATCACGGACGAGGATCCGCTGTTCGTGCCGTAGAGCGTCTTACGTCCAGCGCGTCAGCGTACCATCCCGCTCGGCTTTCCTTATCCCCGCCAGAAACAGCAGGGCGCCGAGCGGCAGGGCCACCGCCGCGAACTGGAGCAGAAAGAGGATGTCTCCGCTGTCGCACTGCCGCGATGGCTGCGGGCGGCAGCGACGGGGCCCGAATCTCCAGGACCGGGTGCTGCCCGGCGAGCCGCTTCAGCTCCAGCGGCGTCCCACAGGCGATGATCCGGCCCCGGTGCATGATGGCGATCCGGCCGCAAAGCGCTTCCGCCTCGGCCATGCGGTGCGTGGTGAGGATGCCCGCGGTGCCCGACCGTCCAATCAGTTCCGTCTTGATGAACTCCTGGACGTCCCGGGTCCCATCGGGATCCAGGCCGACGGTGGGCTCGTCGAGGAAGAAGACCGGCGTCCGGATCATGAACCCCTTGGCGAGGAGCATCCGCTGGCGCTCGCCGGCCGACAGGGTCCGTGGCGTGCTCCTCGCCAGGTGCGATAGCCCCAGTCGCTCCAGGGTTTGCTCAATCCGCTCCTGGCGCTCCGCTCGGCTCAAGCCGTAGAGGCAGCCGAAGAGTGGGTGCCCATCAGGACCGTCTGGCCGTTGCGGCCGTGCAGCTCTTCCTTCACGAACTCCCGGACGAGCCGGGAGACCCGGGGATCCAGGTGAGCGGTCGGCTCATCCAGGATCACCAGTGGCGTCCGGGCGATGAACGTCATCGCGAGGTTGAACTTCTGTGACTCGCCGGCCGACCAGCTCCAGGAGTGCTCGTGGGCCTTGTGGGCGATCTCCAGTCGGTCGAGCACGTAGTCCGCTCGCCGTGCCGCTTCGCGCCCCGCGAGACCGCACAGGCGCGCCCGGAACAGCAGGTTCTCCCGGCCGGTGAGCTGCCAGAGCATTCCCATCCAGCCCCCGGCTCGGGCGATGACCACCGAACGGCGGACCGACGTGCGCTCACGGAGCAGGTCGTACCCGTTGACCACACCGCCGCCACCGTCGGGATAGAGGAGACAGGAGAGCAGCTTGAGCAGGGTGGTCTTGCCGGCCCCGTTCGAACCGACAACACCGAAGAGCTCCCCGCGTGCCACCGACAGGCTGACAGCGTCGACGACCGTCTTCCGCTCGGGAGGTCGGACGACGTGCCTGATCCCCTCGGCGGCGGCTTCGACCCAGGAGCGATTCTCGCCAGGCGGTTTCCCGTCGAAGGTTTTCGTGAGACCCCACGCCTCGACCGCGAGCTGAGGCGACACTACTTATTCCCCCAACGCGTCGAGCAAGCGTGCCGCTTCCTCGACGCTGATCTTCCCCTGGCGAAGCATCTGGAGCACCATCAGCCGCTCATCGTCGGTGGCGCGCGGTCGGGAGGGCGGGGCGGGCGGCGGCGCTGGCCCGCGTGGTACCTGTGGAGGGACCGGCGATGGCGTTGCCGTTCCTGTAAAGGGCGGGGGAGGCGGCGGCGCTGGCCCGCGTGGCACTTCACCGGCGGGGGCACGTGCCGGACCCGTGCGCTCGCGCGGGCGCCATCGCTGGCGCTCGACCTCGCGTTGGGCACGCTCGGCGGCTCGCCGGGCGATCTCCTGCGCCCGCCGCTCGACCCGTTCGGCGGCCCGTCGACCAGCTTCCTCGGCGCGCGCGGCCGTCCGCTGGGCCAGGTCCTCCATCCGGAGGTCGATGCGGCGACCGCCCATCCCCTCCGGTGACCTGAACGCCTCCTTCATCCCCTCCTCGACGCCTTCGAAGATGCCCTCGAACGCCCCCCTCATCCCCTCCTCGACACCCTCGAAGATGCCCCCGAAGGCGCCTTCGAGACCGGCCGCCGGCTCCGCTCGGGTCAGGCGGATCTGCCGGTTGCTCTGGATGCGCACCATCGCTTCACCCGCGCCGAGCCGCCCGTGGAGGGCGCGCGGCTCCCGTCGGATGTTGTCCAGGGGCAGGCCGACGTCGATCCGGCCCTCGCCGCTGCGGAGCTCGAAGGTCACGGAGGCCTCGGCCGGTTCCCCTCGCAGGGCGATGGTGGCCGATCCATTGCCGACAATCGTGTACTCGCTACCCGGCCCAAACGCGGTCTCCAGTCGGAAGTCGCCGCCGACGTGGGGCGCCGACAGGCCGGCGTCGAGCTCGCGTGCCGACAGGTCGCCCTCGACCGCGCCGAGGTGAACGTGCGCCCGGCAGTCATCCAGTTCGGCGTCGCCAGCGACGCGTTCGATGGCGACCTCTCCCTGTGCCCTGGCCAACCGGAGATCGCCCGCAACGGTGATACCCCGCACCCCCTGGCAGTCCGTGGCGTGCAGGTCTCCATCGACCCGCTCGCCGGTCAGATCGCCCCCGAGCTCGTCGGCGCCGAGGTCCCCGGCCACCGTGCCGAGGCGCGCTGTGCCCGCCACTCGCTGAAGGCGAGCGTCGCCGGCGACGCTCTGGGCCACCATGTCACCCCGAACGTCCTCCACGTGCAGATCACCCGCCACGTTCAGCGCCTCCAGGCCGGCGTCCAGGTCGCTCGCGTGCACATCGCCGCCGGCCTCGATCAGCCGGACGGCTAGTCGTCGCGGGATCTTGAGCGTGGCATCCCCCGGCATGCGCAGGCGCAGCAGGTCGCCCGTTCGCTCGACACGCAGGCCATCCGCTTCGTCGGCTTCCATCAGTGGGTAGATGGTCTCGTTCTCCCAGCCGGCGATGGTGACGTCGCCGGCCGCGACGATCTCGACGGTCTGTACGTCGCGAGTCTCGATGTCGTGTTGAAACATGGCTACTCCCCCGTCTCTGTCCGGCGGCCACGCAGCATCTCGATCTGCCTCAGCGCCTGGTCCACCGTCAGCTCGCCCCGTTCGAGCGCACGGAGGACGCCGAGCGCCGCCAATTCATCGGCAATCTGTGGGGCGGCGGTCTCCCTCGCGGTCAGGCGCTCGGCCTCGGCACTGGCCGCTGGCGCTGCCACGGCCGGCTCTCGGACCCCACCCCCTGGCCGGACCTCACCCCCTGACCCCCGCTCCGACACGGAGAGGGGGGACGGTGGGG
>JACPQP010000213.1 GCA_016190465.1 Chloroflexota bacterium | reverse complement strand
GGGTTGGGGGCTGGGGGTCGGGAGCTATCCCCCAACCCCCAACCCCTAACACCCAGCCTCCAACGCTCCCTGTCGGGGCGTCCCCTGTGACAGAGCCTCGTCAAGGTGCGGCGATAGGTACAGGCCGTGCGGCGGCAAGCTCTCCAGGGCATACTGGAGGTCGGCGGCGGTCATGTGGCCCTCGATGAGGAGCGGCTTGCGTTCCAGGATCCTCTTCGCGATGGAGACGACATCCCGCGTGGTCACCGGCGTCGAGCCGGTATCCAGCGAGATCTGGATGGCGAGCGGGAACTCGGCTTCCAGCAGCGCATCTACCGTGTGCAGGTACCCCGAGTGGAGATGGATGATGGAGTAGTCGAATTCGCGGCAGATCTTCTCCTCGAAGGGGACCACCAGCTCCGCGTACGTCCGGGCCGAGAGCAGCGACGACATGTCGCACTGCGTCCGCGCCACCGTGCCGGGTGCCCAGATGCCAAATGGGCTACAGTATCCCCCATGGAACGGCGGGATGAGCGCCAGTTGGGCCCGCAGCGCCTGAATGAACACGTCCGTGGTGACATCCAGAAGCTCCCTCACCGCCTCCGGCGAGTCGTAGATGGCGAGGCACATCGGCTCGTCGCCCAGCACGGCCCGGACCATGTCGATCGGGCCGCGCATCAACGTCTGCGCCACCAGGTAGCTTCCATCGTTCACCTCGACGAGCACCCGGGTGAACTCCCGCATCTTCTGATACCAGGGGTTGTCCGGTCGCAGGGGGAGCCCACCGGTATCGTGCGGGTCGGTCATGTATGGCTCGGACCAGATGCTGCCCGAGTACTGGTCCGCCCAGATCGGGCAGCCCAGGACAGCCTCGACCCAGGGGATCCGGGTGTAGGGGCTCCGGGTAGCGAAGGTGTCGCCCACGATCAGGCGCCGGCGGTCGTGGGGTCGCTCCTCGCGGGCGATGATGGCGCGAGTGTCGATCGTCTCCGGCCGCAGGTGGACGTCCTCCGGCGCGCGAGCGCCGTCGACGAGCGGCGCCTTGATCGGGGCCAGCGGCGAGTAACGCCGCACGGCGACCAGGGGCCGATCGACCTGCTCGCGCCGCCAGAATGCCCGGTGCCGCTCGAGTAACTCCTTGACGTCGTTTTCCATCTCCAACTCCTCTTGCTCCAACTCGGTCCTCTGAGAGGTCCTGGCAAGACCTCTGGAGCGCGGCGGCACTGCTCCCGCGGGGACTCCCTTTGGTCGCTTCGGTCGCCGCCTCCCATCGTCCCCGCGCGAGACAAGTCCGCGCGCTGCGAGTGCCGTAGCAGTCCTGCCAGGCGCGGTCTAAGTCTAGCAAAGAATCGCTGGTAGTTCATCTGGTACGTTTGAGGAACAGGCGTGGGCGCACAGACCTCCCCCTCCGTCACGCGGCCGGGGCAAGTCGCACGATCTTGCTCTGGCCTGACGCCGGGCACCAGATTGCGCCTTGGTCGTCGGTATCCAGAAAACGACAGGCGGCATTGGCGCCGGGGAGCGGATACGTCGTCCAGTTCTCGGTCGTCGGGTCGAAACGCGCCAGTTGGTGCGGGTTGAACTGGCTAATCCAGACGAGATCCCACCGGTCGACGATCACCGCGTACGGCTGCGAGTTCGGCGTCGGCGGGTCGTACTCGCGCCATTGGCGAGTCGTCGGGTCGAACATCCCGAGCTTGCCGGCGGCGAACTCTGACACCCAGATACGCCCTTTCGAGTCGGACCACAGCCGGCGTGCACCCTGGCGCGGCGTGGGCGGGGTAAACTCCTCGACGGTGCCGGTCGCCGGGTCGACGCGGCCAATCCTGTGGCCAGCCAGTTCGGCGAACCAGACGCTACCACTCGTGGCGACGTGGGTGCCGTAAACGTTCGCGGACTGGGACGGAACGCGGTACTCACGAATCTGGCTGGTGTTCGGATCGAGACGCGCGACACGGTCGCCATTCTGCTGGCTGAACCAGATCCCACCGGTTGCGTCAGCGGATAGTGTGTGCGGGCGTGAGTTCGCAGTCGGCGCCGAGTACTCGCGGATCGCGCCAGTCGCCAGATCCAGTACGCCAACCTTGTTCGCGTTGATCTCGGTGAACCAGATGCGACCCTGGAGATCCACGAGTAGTCCATGTGGACCGCTGTTCGCCGTGGGCACGTCATAGCGCCGCCACTCGCCGGACACCGGGTCAAGGCGCCCGATCTGGTTGCTCGCCTGGCCCGAGTACCAGACACCGCCGTCCGGCGCGACGCCGATGTCGTGTGGTCCGGCCGGCGGACCGGGGATCGTCCATTCGGTGTAGTGGTAGCGGTCGGGCGCTGGCGGGCCAGACCGTGCCTGCGTTGGTGCTGGAAGAGAAGTGCGTGCAGCCATCGGCGTCGCCGGTAGAATACTGTGCGGCGTAGGAGAGGAAATGGTCGCCGTAGTCGCGATCGGCGTCGGCTGCGAAGAGGTTGGTGCCGTAGTCGGAGACGCCTCTGGTGGGCCAACCGCGCGCCCAACATCAACAACGGGCGTCACGGCTGGCGCCGGCACTGCGGGCTGCGGCGTCGCGGCTGGCGCGCACCCAGCAAGCAAGGTCAACACGAAGAGGCCGACGGGGACGAGTGCTGCCCATCGAAGGCTCACGAGTTCGTGTCTCCATACTGCGGAACTCGACGTGGTGACGCGCGGTCTGGTCTATGATATAGGTCATTCACTCGGTTGACAACGAGGCGGAGCCGCAGGAGAGGGGCCAGGGCACGAACAGTCCAGCTGGACTGTTCGTGGGGCCGTCCCTACGCCGCCACCTGCCCCCCGCTAGCCAGGCCATCCAGCGCGACGGCGATGGCCCCGAGCAGGCCAGCCTGAACGCCGAGCTGGGCCGGAACGATCTCCAGCGCCGCCACGGCCGGACGAAAGGCGCGGCGCTGGACCTCGGCCCGGGCCGGCGCGAGCAACAGCTCGCCTGCCTGGGCGACGCCGCCGCCGACGATTACTCGCGCTGGGCTGAGCAGGTTCGTCAGGCTGGCGATGCCGATGCCCAGGTACGTCCCCGCTTCGCGCATCAGGTCGCACGCCAGGGCATCGTTGCCGACTGCCGCCTGATGGACAAGCTCGGCCGAGATGCGTTCGCTCTCGCCGTTCGCCAGGGACTCGATGACACTTGCCTCCCCCGCCCGGATTCGCTCACGGGCCCGCCGGGTGATGGCAGTGCCCGAAGCGAACGTCTCCAGGCAGCCGCGGCTCCCGCAGTGACAGAGAGGCCCGTCGTAGTCGATGGTGATGTGGCCGACCTCGCCTGCCGTTTCGGCGGCGCCCCGGTACAGCCTGCCGCCGAAGATCAGGCCGCCCCCGATGCCGGTGCTCACGGTGAGGTATACCAGGTCGCGGACGCCGCGACCGGCCCCCCAGCGATGCTCCGCGACCGTCGCCGCGTTGGCGTCGTTCTCCACCTGCACCGGGAGCCCAGTCGCTCGCTCGATCAGCGCCCGAAGCGGGACGTCCCGCCAACCTGCCAGATTGGGGGCCGTGTAGACGATGCCGCGCGAGCAGCTCGTCGGTCCGGGCGCGCCGACTCCGATCATCGTGACCCCCTGGAGTGGCAGATGCTGCCGGAGCGTGACTGCGTCGACTGCCTCGACGATCTGGGCGATGATGCGCTCTGGCCCTGCCTGGGCGTCGGTCCGATGGCGGACCCGGTGCAGGATCTGGCCGGTCAGTGTTGCCGACGCCGCGGCGATCTTGGTGCCCCCCAGGTCGACCCCCACGACAATTGGCTCCACCATACTGCCTCTCCTCACCTGCCGATGTGCCGCTCACCGGGGGAGATATTCGGACCACGACAGACGCGAAAGGGCGCGAAGCTTCCCATCGAGATACCTACCCCTGTGAGGGCGCGCTGCCGGCGCCCACCCGCCTGGTTGACGTTCAGAGCAGAGGCGTGGCGCAAGAACCATGCCGATATTGACACGGAACAGGAATCGGGATAGCATAGCGCCGCTGGCAAGCCTATGGATCGGCAGGAGGAGAGATTGGATTTATTCGACAAATGCGGCCGGCTGACAAAGCCGAAAGAAGCACAGGCGGCCGGCTTCTACCCTTACTTCATCCCGCTCCAGTCGGAAGCCGGGCCGGAGGTCACCATCGACGGTCGCCGGCTGTTGATGTTGGGATCGAACAACTACCTCGGCTTGACCCAGCATCCTGATGTCAAGGAAGCGGCGATCAAGGCGGTGGAGAAGTATGGCAGCGGCTGTACCGGCTCCCGATTGATGAATGGGACGCTGGACCTCCACGTCGAGCTCGAGGCCCGCCTCGCCCAGTATATGCAGAAAGAGGCGACGATCGTGTTTACGACGGGCTACCAGAGCAACCTCGGCGTCATCTCCGCGCTCGTCGGGCGGCACGATACGGTTGTCGTCGACCGGGCTGACCACGCCAGCATCGTCGACGGCTGCCGTCTCGGTCTGGGAGAGGTCGTCCGCTACCGCCATAACGACATGGAGGATCTCGATCGCACGCTGGCCAGCGTGGACAATCGGCACGGTATCCTCATCGTCGTCGACGGCGTCTTCAGCATGGAGGGTGACCTGGTCAACCTTCCGGAGATCGTCCGCCTCAAGAAGAAGCACAACGCCCGCCTGCTGGTCGACGATGCGCACAGCGTGGGCGTTTTTGGGGAGGGTGGACGAGGCACGGCCGAGCACTTCGGCCTCCAGGGCGAGGTTGACCTGATCATCGCGACCTTCAGCAAGTCGTTCGCGTCGATCGGTGGTTTCGTCGCCGGCAGCGAAGAGGTGATCTACTACATTCGGCACAGCGCCCGCTCGTTCCTGTTTAGCGCCAGCCTGCCCCCCGCGAGCGCCGCCGCGGTTCTGGCCGCGCTCGACATCATCGAGCGTGAGCCCGAGCGGCGGGTCCGGCTTTGGGAGAACACCCGCAAGATGAAGCGAGCGCTCGACGAGCTTGGGTTCGACACCGGCTTGAGCGAGAGTCCGATCATCCCGATCATCGTCGGGGAAGACTTCCGTCTGGGCATGTTCTGGAAGGCGGCCTTCGACGCGGGTGTCTTTGCCAACGCCGCCGTTGCCCCGGCCGTCGAGCCGGATCACGCGCTCCTTCGCACGAGCTACATGGCGACGCACACCGACGAGCATCTGGACCGGGCGCTGGACATTTTCGCGGCGGTTGGGCGCGACTTCCAACTTATTCCGTAACCAGCGCCCCCACCCCGGGGTACGCCCTCACCCCTACCCCTCTCCCCGGGGGAGAGGGGTAGGGGTGAGGGCGGCCCCCGGGTGAGGGCGTACCCCCCAGCAGAAGGAGACCGATGCGCGTTCTCATCGCGATGAGCGACACTGGTGGCGGTCACCGCAGCGTCGCCCGAGCAGTTGCCACCGGGCTGACGGCGGTTGACGGCCCGGCGTGCGAGGCCTCGATCGTCGATCTCTTCGAGCAGGGCAAGCGCAACGTCTTTGACCGCTTCACCCGGCTCTACTCTCCGGCCATCCGTCGGGCGCCCTGGCTCTATGGCGCGCTGTACCACTGGAGCGATCACCCGCGACGCTACAGCGCGCTGTACGCACCAGCCAGAAGGCTCACTATCGAGCGCACGTCCCACGTTCTGGCGGCGCACGAGCCCGATGCGATTGTCTCGGCGCACCCGCTGTGTAACCGCCTGCTACTCGGTGCGCTCGGCCGGCTGGGACGCCGCGTGCCGGTAGTAGCCGTGGTCACCGAGCTGGTCTCTGTTCACGTGAGCTGGTGCGAGCCGGGATTGGACCTCTATACGACGGCGACGCGTGAGACGTATGAGGCCGTGGTGGGGCATGGCATTCCGGCCGAGCGAGTGCGATTGCTCGGGTTGCCGGTGGGGCTGGAGTTCGGCCGGGTTCCGACACCGCCAGCCGAGTTGCGCCGCCGAATGGGCCTGGCGCCCGACCGCTTCACGGTGTTGGTCATCGGTGGCGGTGAAGGGGTCGGTCTGGGGCGTATCGTCACCGCGCTCGCCGCCGCCGAGTTCACTGGTCAGCTCATCGTCGTCTGTGGGCGGAATGAAGCGCTCCGGCGGCAACTGGCCGCGCGGTCGTCACCATTCCCGATGGCGGTCTTCGGTTTCGTCGATAACGTCGCCGAGCTCATGCACGCGTCCGATGTGGTCGTCACGAAGGGCGGGCCGCAGACGATTGCCGAGGCGTTCGCCAGCGGGCGACCGGTGATCCTGACCCAGGAGTTGCCTGGCCAGGAGGAGGGCAATGCCTCGTTCGTCGAGCGACGGGGTGCGGGCTACGCCGCGATGACACCCCGGCGCGTCGTCGCGGCCCTTCGCCACCTGCTCGAGAACCCCACCGAGTGTCAGCGCCTCGCCGCGAACGCCCGTGCGCTCAGCCGGCCGGACGCGGCGATGGAGACCGCCCGGGCGATCCTCGGCGTTACTGCGCCTCGGGCGCACGTCAGGTAAGCCCGGTGCGCAGCCTGGTCACCGGCGCCAATGGCTTTCTCGGCAGTCACCTGGTCGAGACGCTCCTTGCCGCCGGCGACGACGTGCGCTGCCTGACTCGCCGGTCCAGCGATCGGCGTTGGCTGGACGGCCTGCCCGTCGAGTACGCCTGGGGTGACGTGACCGATCCTGATTCATCCCAGGCGGCGACGCGCGGGGTCGATCGCGTCTTCCATCTGGCCGGATTGACCAAGGCGCTTCACCCCAGGCAGTTCTTTGCCGTCAACGCTGGAGGCACCGCCAATGTGTTGGTCGCGGCGGCCGATCGGACCAGTCCCCCTCGCGTCGTCGTCGTCAGCAGCCTGGCCGCGATTGGCCCCGCCCCCAGTGACCAGCCGCCGACCGAGGAGACTCCTGGCCGGCCGATCACGCCCTATGGCGAGAGCAAGCTGGCGGCCGAGAAGGTCGCTGCGCAGTATCGTGATCGCTTACCGCTCACCATCGTGCGCCCGCCGACCATCTACGGCCGGCGCGACCCCGAGACATTGCCGTTCTACCGATTGGCGAAGTGGGGTCTCCGCGTCGTCGTCGGCGGCGACCGTCGCCTCAGCCTCGTCGAGGCAACAGATGTCGCTCGCGCGCTGCTCCTGGTGGCGAACGCACCGAGCGCCATTGGGCGAACCTACTTTGTGGCGAACCACGAGCCGGTGAGCCTGGACCGGTTGCTCGTCCTCATCGCGTTGGCGGTCGGGACCCGCACGGTGCGGCTCCCGGTCCCTGCGGGGCTGATCGTGGCAGCAGGCGCCCTGAACGGGCAGATCGCTCGGGCCCGCGGCCGGCCACACATGTTCGATCGCGACAAGGCTCGCGACATCGTGGCCCGCCACTGGGTCTGTGATGCGCGTCGTATCCAGCAGGAGCTGGACTTCGCCCCGATGGTACCCCTGGCCGAGGGGATTTGCCGGGTTGCCGAGTGGTATCGCCAGGTCGGATGGCTCTAGAGTAGCCTACGCGGCCACGCGCGCTCGGAGTACCTGGCGGTAGACATCCTCGTAGCGGTCGAAGGTCTGCCGGATGTCGTGGGTGTGGGCGATCGCCCGGCTCTCGGCTCCCATCCGCTTCCGGCGGTCCGGGTCGCGCAGCAGCGCAACGATCGCTTCCGCCATCGCATCGCTGTTCCCCGGCTCGAACAGATATCCGTTCTGCCCGTGGTGGACGAGCTCGGGCAGCGCACCGGCCCGGGCCGCGACCAGCGGCAGTCCCGAGGCTGCCGCCTCCAGGGTCACGATGCTCTGGAGTTCGGCCGGGGACGCGATGGCAAAGACGTCGGCAAGCGAGAAGACTCGCGGATACCCGGCCTCGTCGAAGAAGCCCGGGAACGTCACCCGGTCGGGGATTCCGAGCTGCTGCGCCAGGCTGCACAGCGCCAGGCGCTCGGTCCCGTCGCCCGCGATCACGAAGTGGGCGTCGACCTGGCGCACTACCTCGGCCGCCGCTCGCAGCCACACATCCAGTCGCTTCTCGGCATCGAGCCGCCCCGCGTACAAGACCGTCGGACGGTCCGGGAGCCCCAAACGAGCGGCCAGCCTGACGTCATAGGGGCGTGGGGAAAACCGGTCCAACTGAACGCCGTTTGAGATCACCGTACACGGCCGGGTCAATCGGTGCGCCCGGAGGAAGTGCAGCGCGGTCTCGGTGACCCCGACGACGTGGTCACACTGGTTGTAGTAGTCGGTGATCAGGCGCCAGAGGCCGCCGTTGACCACATTGGCCAGCGGCCTGAGGAGGCTCAGGTTGTAGATGAACCACTCGGGCATCAAGCCGGTGATCCCGACGACCGGGCACCCGTGCTCGCGCGCGCCCAGCCAGACCGACCGATTCAGCAGGAACGGCACGCTGACGACCACCACGTCGGGCCGAAACTCGTCGAGCACCCGATCGACGGCACGTCCAGGCATCAGGGCCAGCCGCCATTGGTTGGCGAGAAGGCGGACGGCACGCAGCCGGTACACGTGGATGCCGTCACGCTTCTCTTCGTAGTCGGCAAGCGACTCCCCCGGCGCGATGATTGCGACCACGTGTCCCCGGTTGGCCAGCCCTGCTGCCTGCCGCTCAATGGAGATGCTGACACCGTCGATGCTCGGGCGGTAGAGGTTCAGGGCATAGAGAATACGCATGGGCCAACCACCTGCGTGCCGGGTCGGTGTGCCTTACTCTGCAAGCCGGGTGCCATCCGCATCTTCCGCTCGACATTCTACCATATGACCGCCCTGACCCCGAGTAGAGGGGGCCCTCACCCCCTGCCTGCCGTTCCTGAGCCCGGTCCCAATACCGGGAGAGGGGGAACCGGCCCGGCGTCTCCCCTTCCCCCAGTATTGGGGGCCCGGCTCAGGAACGGCGGTCGGGGGATGAGGGCCGTTCCTGAGTGGGCCCGACCTGGAGGATCAGATTGGACTGGACGGGAAGACGGTGCGGATCCGTGGTAGATCCGACAGCGGCGAGCAGCGGCGTTGAGCAAGCGGGCGGCCTACTTCCGCGCTCACACCGGCCGGTACCAGCTCCGCGGGTACGCCGGATCGTCGCAGGACTGTGCGGTCGTGGTCAGATGCAGCGGGCGGAACGTGTCGATCATCACCGCCAGCTCCTCGGTCTCGGTCCGGCCCAGGCTGGCCTCGACCGCGCCTGGCTGCGGCCCGTGCGGCAGCCCCCGGGGGTGGATGGTGATCGATGCCCGCTCGATCCCACGGCGGCTGCTGAACGCGCCGTTGGCGTAGTAGATCAGCTCGTCCGAGTCGACGTTGGAGTGGTGGTAGGGCGCCGGCACCGCTTCCGGGTGGTAGTCAAGCTTGCGGGGGACGAACGAGCAGACGACGAAGCCCGGCCCCTGGAACGTCTGGTGAACCGGCGGCGGCTGGTGGACCCGGCCAGTGATCGGCTCGAAGTCGTGGATGGAGAAGGCCCACGGGTACAGGTACCCATCCCAGCCGACCACGTCGAGCGGGTGGAAGTCAAAGCGGTAGGCCGAGCGGCCGCGCCCCAGAGTCACCCGCACCTCGAAGTCGCCGCGCTCGTCATGGGTGGCGAGCTGTTCCGGCATGCGGATGTCGCGCTCGCAGTACGGGGCGTGCTCCAGAAACTGACCGAACTCGTTCCGGTAGCGAGACGCTGGGGCGACGGTCCCGAAGGCTTCGGCGACCAGGTGTCGCTGCGGCGAAGTACCCTCCATCCGGATCCGGTAGGTCGTGCCGCGCGGGATGATGAGGTAGTCGCCGGGGCGATAGTGCAGCGTGCCAAACGACGACTCGACGGAGCCGGATCCCTCGTGGACGAAGATCAGCTCGTCGGCCAGCGCGTTGCGATGGAAGTAGGCCATCGGCTCGGTCGGTAGCGCGATTGAGAGCCACACCTCGTCGTTCGAGGCGAACACCCGGCGCCCCTCGACCGGATCACCGCCGGCGACCAACCCCGCCGTCTTCAGGTGGTGGTGACGATGCACGCCCGGCTGCCACGGCTCGAATCCGCGGTCCGGCAGTGGCTCGATCTCCCGCACTGCGGTGGGCGGGTTCACGTGGTAGAGGATCGACTGGCGTCCGCTGAACCCTTCGGTGCCGAAGACCTCTTCGGTGTGGAGCCCTCCATCCGGCCTGCGGAACTGCGTATGCCGCTTGTGGGGAATCGTTCCCAGTGTCCGATACATCGCCGTTCTCCCTCCTCGCCCTGTTGCCCCGAACCTCCCCCCTCTCCGCGTCGGAGAGGGGGGTCAGGGGGTGAGGTCCGTCCCCTGTCGCCTGTCACTCGCCAACCGTGTTCCGCAGTACGCCGAGCCGTTCGATCTCAAGCTCGACGACGTCTCCGGGTTGCAGCCAGCGTCGCTCCTCGGGCGGTCGTTCGAGCAGACACCCGGTCCCGACGGTGCCGGAACCAACGACATCGCCGGGTCGGAGCCAGACGCCGGCCGAGGCCCGGGCGAGCATCTGGCCGAACGACCAGTGGATCGCCGCCCAGTTGCCGTGCGACGTCTCGATGCCGTTCACCCGGGCGGCCATCGCCAGGTCGTAGCCACGACCGGACCGTCGATCCGCGAGCTCGTCGGGCGTAACGACGTAGGGACCGAGCGAGGTGGCAAAATCCTTGGCCTTCGCCGGCCCAAGCCCGACCGCCATCTCGCCCCGCTGAACGTCGCGCGCGCTCCAGTCGTTCAGGATCGCGTAGCCGGCGATGAACTCCTCGGCCTGATCCGGGGTCAGGTCGCGGCCCGGTCGGCCGACGATCGCGGCGATCTCCAGCTCGTAGTCGAGCGCCTGAGTGTACGCGGGGCGAGCAACGATGCTGTCCAGTCCGAGAACGTTCCCGGGGTTCGAGTAGTAGAACGCGGGAAACTCGTACCACTCCGGGACCATCCCCAGGTTCCGCAGCGACCGGGCGCGCCGGACGTGCTCCTCGAAGGCGTAGAAGTCACGAATCGTCGGCGGGGCGGGGATCGGCGCGGTCAACTGGACCGCGCTCAGCGGGTAGGCCACTCCGGCCGCGATGAGATCTTCCGCCGGCTCGTCGGCGACGCTGTCGATCAGGTCCCGTACCCGGTTGAGCGCGTTGGGCCGCCAGACGAAGAGATCGCTCAGCGTCGGCGGCAGATCGGTGAACAGGTGGGCCGCCCGCGGGTGTCGGGACGCTCGGTGGCGGGCGAGCTGGGCCAGATCGAGAACCAGAGATGAATCGGGGAGCGCCGCGGGTGAAGGATCACTCGGATCGAGCGTCACCACCGCTCCGGGGCGAGGGATTGCCACCGCCGACGGTGGCACAAACGTGACGAGCCGCATCGCTCAACACCTTTTTCCTTGAAGTCGTCAGACAGCCGGCCGCACCGCCGGCCTATCACTGTAATCATACCACTCCGGGAGGATCCGAGCACAGACGTCGCCCTCCGCGAGGGGGCGAGGGGGCGTCCCTCCGCGACGGGGCGTCTGGGTCCGGGGTTCCGGACGCTCTCGCAAAGACGCAAAGGCGCCAACGGGGTCCGGTGGCGACGGGGCATGCGGGGTCGCCCCGTCACCGCGTCGCCGCCGGGTGCAGTTGTCCCACACGCAACGCGCCGTCACGAGCCGAGACCGGCCGCCTCTCCCCCGTGCTATACTTCCGGAGAGGCGCGAGAGGCCAGTGAGTGCGGTTGCGATAGTGCTCGCTGGACCAGGTAGCTCCCAGAAAGTGTCTCGCGGCTTGAGGAGGAAGGCATGAGAGCGGTGAAGGTGCGTCGCTGGACACGCGAGGAGTACCACCGGCTGGCCGAGGTCGGCGTTCTGCACGAGGACGACCCGGTCGAGCTCATCGAAGGGGAGATTGTCGAGATGGCGCCACAGGGACTTCCACACGCAACGGGGATTCTCCTCGCCGACGAGGCGCTTGGGAACCTGTTTGGCTCCGACTACACGGTGCGTCCGCAGCTTCCGCTCGCGCTTGGGCAGTTTTCTGAGCCGGAGCCGGACGTGGCCGTGGTGCCGGGCGGTCCGCGTGACCACGCCACCTCCCACCCCACCTCGGCGCTGCTCGTGGTCGAGATCGCCGACACCTCGCTCGCCTACGACCGCGACACAAAGGGAAGCCTCTATGCCCGGGCCAGCATCCCCGAGTACTGGATCGTCGACCTTGCGCACCGTCGGCTCGAGATCTACCGCGATCCTGGCCCGCTGCCGGACGCCCCGTTCGGCTTCGGCTACCGCTCTCGCCGGATCGCCCTTCCGGACGAAGCCATCAGCCCGCTCGCCCGGCCGGAGGCAAGTCTCGCCGTCTCTTCCTTCCTGCCGTAGCAGCCGCTAGCTTACTGACAAGCGGCGATTGCGCCGATAGTAATCGTGCCAAGGAGGAGGTGAACATGAGCACGAGAGTAGCGAACACGAGCGGGGTGAAGGTGCGTCGCTGGACGCGCGAGGAGTACGGCCGGTTGGCCGAGGTTGGCGTCCTGCACGAGGACGACCCGGTCGAGCTCATCGAAGGGGAGATCGTCGAGATGGCGCCGCAGGGGCTTCCACACGCGACAGGCATTCGGCTGGCTGAAGAGGCAGCGCGAGGGCTGTTTGGGGCTGGCTTCGACGTCCGGCCGCAGCTTCCCCTGGCGCTCGGGCCGCTCTCCGAGCCGGAGCCGGACCTGGCCGTGGTGCCGGGCGGGCCACGTGACTATGTCACCTCTCACCCTACCACGGCGCTACTCGTGGTCGAGATCGCCGACACCTCGCTCGCCTACGACCGCGACACCAAGGGCAGCCTCTACGCCCGGGCCGGCATCCTCGACTACTGGATCGTCAACCTCGCGCGCCGTCGGCTCGAGATCTACCGCGACCCCGGCCCGATGCCGGATGCCCCGTTCGGCTTCGGCTACCGCTCTCGCCGGATCGCCCTTCCGGACGAGGTCGTCGGCCCGCTCGCTCGACCGGAGGCGAGTCTCACTGTCTCCTCTCTCCTGCCGTAGTGGCCGTGATCGCCCCTCGTCTCGTCCGGGGAAATCCTTGACAATCGAGCGTCCGCTCGGCGAAAATGGTGGTGGGCAAGACGGCGAGGTCACGCCCGGCTCGTGGAAGAGATGGGAGATCACCGCTGCGCGTGAACGAAAGCCGTCGCCGGACGGGAGGAACCAGTATGGCGACGTTCAATCAGGCGAGCGTCAGGCGGTTTCGCGAGGAGGGCTATCTCGTCGCCGAGGGCGTGCTCGACGTCGAGCGCGACATCCAACCGGTGGTCGACGAGTACGCGGAGCTGCTGGAAGAGGTGACCGAGCGCTGGTACGCGGACGGGAAGCTTGCGTCAACCTACCGCGATCTGCCGTTTGGGCAGCGGCTGGCAAAGGTGCTGGAATCCGGCCAGGCCTACTACCAGTATTTCGACATCTCGCTTCCCCAGGCCAACGTGACGCTGGACACCCCGATCCACCTCGGCGAGGCAGTGTTTGGTCTGCTGCGCAGCCCGCGGCTGCTCGACGCAGTCGAATCGCTGATCGGCCCGGAGATCTACTCCAATCCGATCCAGCACGTGCGGATCAAGCCGCCGGAGCGGCTCGTGCCGGAGGGGCACCGCAACTCGCTGACGGCGACCACCGATTGGCACCAGGACCAGGGGGTCATCATCCCCGAGGCCGACGCGTCGGAGATCCTCACGGTATGGCTCCCGATCGTCGACGCCACCGTCGAGAACGGCTGCCTGAGACTCATCCCGGGCTCGCACCGCGACGACCTGATGCTGCACTGTCTGGTCGGCCGGGAGGGGCGGAAGGGCCTCCACATCCCCGATCAGTTCCTGCGACCGGAGGAGACCATTCCGGTCCCGGTGAAGCGCGGGGGCGTCCTCTTCTTGCATCGGCGGACGATGCACGCGTCGCTGTCCAATCGGAGCGATGGTATCCGCTGGAGCTTCGACCTGCGCTATAATCCAATCGGCCAGCCAACCGGAAGACCGGCGTTCCCGGGGTTCGTAGCCCGCAGCCGGCGGAACCCGGAGACCGAGCTTCGATCGACCCGGGACTGGGCAACGCTGTGGCAGCAAACGCGAGCGCGCCTGGCCGAGAGCGAGAAGCCAACGTTCAACCGCTGGACGGCCGATTCGCCAGCCTGCGCCTAGTCCTCCAGCCGCAGTGGTCATTCCGAGCCCCGCAGGGCGAGGAATCTCCGCCACGGTGCATCGAGGCCACGGCCGAGATTCCTCGCTGCGGCTCGGAATGACAAAGGGGCTGCGGCTGGGGCACTACTGCGCAGCGCCTAGATTCGGCGGAACTTCTGGAACCGGTCTTCGCCCGTGACCTCGCTGACGTAGAGGTTGCCGCGAGAGTCGGCCCAGACCGAGTGGGGCGCATCGCGGAATTGGCCAGGTTTCTCGCCGCGTTCGCCCCAGCGGGCCAGCACGGCGCCGTCAAGCGTCATCACGCTGATCCGCGGCCCGCCCCCCTCCGCGACATACACGGTGTCGTCCCGGGAGACGAAGACCTGGTTGGGTGCGAGCAGTCCACCCCACTCCGCCAGGTACTCACCGCTGGGGGAGAAGATCTCGACCCGGCTGTTAGTGCGATCAGTCACCAGGGCGCGGCCCCGCCGGTCCACCCAGACTGAGTGCGGCAGCAGGAACTGCCCCGGTCCGGACCCGGTCTCTCCCCAGGAGCCGAGCAGGTGCCCATCGGCGCCCAGGCGATGCCAGCGGTTCTGGCCATAGCCATCGGAGACGTACAGGTCGCCGGATGGGGCGACGACGGCCCAGGTCGGCTTGTTGAAAGGCAGCCCCGGCGCGCCGGTCTGCCCGGGGGTACCAAGCGTCCCCAGCAGCTCCCCCGAAGGGGTGAAGCGGCGCACAGTGTGGTCCCCGGTGTCGGTCGTGTAGACCGCGTCGTCCGGACCGATCCAGACGCCGTGAGGAATCTGAAAGACGTCCTGTCCCCAGGAGCGCACGAGGGTCCCGTTCCGGTCGTAGACCAGCATCGCGGGGTCGGGCAGCCGCTGGAACACGTACACCTGATCACGCGAGTCCACGGCGATCGAGGAGACCAGCCCCAGCCTTGGCCGCTCCGGTCCCCGTCCCCAGCCCTCGACCACCTCGTACCGGTAGTCCCCGTCGCCAAAGGTGCGTTTCATCTCTCCCCCTGTCCAGAGAGCGATCTCGCCACGAAGCCACACCGATCAATGCTGAACGCTGTCTGTGGTTGTCCGCGCTCATCCGCGGCTTCCCTAGTGGCGGGCTCTCGACGACTGGATCATATCACGCCGCGATGAAGATCGGCGCGAGCACCAGAGTGATCGTGCTGAGCAGCTTCACCAGTACGTGGAGCGACGGCCCCGCGGTGTCCTTGAAGGGGTCTCCCACTGTGTCGCCGACGACCGAGGCAGCGTGAGCGTCCGAACCCTTCAGCACGACCTGGCCATCCCGGCCCTTCAGAAAGCCGGCCTCGATAAACTTCTTGGCGTTGTCCCAGGCGCCACCGCCCTGGTTGAGGACCGTCGCCAGGATGACCCCGGCGATTGTCCCGACCATCAGCAGTCCGGCCGTCGCTTCGTGCTTCAGGATGAGCCCGACGAGGATAGGCGTGCCTACCGCGAGCAAGCCAGGCGGCACCATCTCCCGGAGGGCAGCCCGGGTGGTGAGGTCGACGCAACGGGCAAAGTCCGGCCGCGCCTTCCCCTCCATGATCAGGGGGTTCTCGCGGAATTGCCGGCGGACCTCCTCGATGATCGCGCCGCTAGTGCGGCCGACGGCGCGAATCGCCAGCGAGCTGAATAGGAAGACGAGCATCGTCCCGATCAGCGCGCCGACGAAAACGTCCACTTTGGCCAGGTTGACCTGGTCGAACACCTGGTCCGGGCGCAGCGCGCCCCGGGCGCGGAGCACCTCGGTGACCTTGTCCAGGTAGGCGCTGAAGAGGAGGAAGGCGGCGAGGGCGGCGGACCCGATCGCGTAGCCCTTGGTCAGCGCCTTGGTCGTGTTGCCCACGGCGTCCAGCGCGTCGGTGATCTCACGAGCGCTGGCCGGGGCCTCGGACATCTCGGCGATGCCGCCGGCGTTGTCGGTGATCGGGCCGAACGTGTCCATCGCCAGGATGTAGGCGGCGGTCATCAGCATGCCCATCGTGGCGATGGCCGTCCCGAACACACCGCCGGCGTGCGGGAAGGTGACGAGCAGCGTGCGAAGCTGATCGGCGGTGAACAGGCCGGCCGATTGGCCGGTCGCCAGCGCCTCGTGGGCGAACTGCTCGCCGAAGAAGAACGAGGCGAGAAGGGCGACGGAGATGCTGATAGCCGTGGCGGCGGTCGTCTCGAAACCAACGGCGGTGCCGACGATGATGTTGGTCGCGGGTCCAGTGAGGGAGGCATCGGCGATCTCCCGAACCGGTCGCCAACCTCCCGCCGTGTAATACTGCGTGATGTAGACGAACGCGATACTCGTGGCGATGCCGACCAGTCCGGCCAGGGCCAGCCACCAGGAGTTCAGCATCACCAGCGAGGAGCCAACCATGAAGATCGCCGAGAGCCCCGCGGCGACGTAGTACCCGTTGTTGAGCGCCTTCATCGGGTTACCCGGCTCCGCGCCGCGAGCGAGCATAAGCCCGACCCCCGAGGCGAGCAGACCGAGGGCGCGCACGACCAGCGGAAAGAGGATGAAGAGGGGCTGCTTCAGCGCCACCGCCAGCGCCACCCCGAGGATCATCGCGCCAATGTTCTCGGCGGCCGTGGACTCGAACAGGTCGGCGCCACGGCCGGCGCAGTCGCCGACGTTGTCGCCGACCAGATCGGCGATGACGGCCGCGTTGCGGGGATCGTCCTCGGGGATACCGGCCTCGACCTTGCCGACGAGGTCGGCCCCCACGTCCGCCGCCTTGGTGTAGATGCCGCCGCCCAGTTGGGCGAAGAGGGCGACGAAGCTGGCGCCGAAGCCGAAGCCAACGATCAGGAACGGCGCCTGCTCCATCCCGTGGGGAATCGACAGACCGCCGTAGGCGACGAAGATTGCGGCGACGCCGAGCAGGCTCAGGGCGACGACCAGGAATCCAGAGACCGCACCGCCACGGAGGGCGACTGTGATCGCCTCCTGAAGGCTTCGGCGGGCGGCGGAGGCAGTCCGGATATTCGAGCGGACCGCCACGTACATCCCGATGTATCCGGCGAGGGCAGAAGCGGCCGCGCCGACCAGGAACGCAACTCCGGTCCGCCAGGCAAGGTCGAAGCTATTCTCGACCGCGCCGATCACCACGGCAATCAGCGCGGCGGTGACAATCGCGAGGATGCCGATCGTCCGATACTGACGCGAGAGGTAGGCCATCGCGCCTTCGTAGATCATGCTCGCGATTTCCTGCATCCGCTCGGTGCCCGTGTCCCGGCTCAGGACGTCTCGGGCGAGGAAGAACGCGAAGACCACCGTGAGGATACCCAGAATGAAGACGAGGGCGATAGCAGTATCTACCATTCTCCGTCACATCTCCTTGTGCGAGCGCAGAAGTTGTCGGTGCGATCGGCTACCTGGAGCGCCGACCGCCGCGCGGCAGCAGCGCCGTGAACCGTCGATTCGGCAAGGTGAGGCGTTCCCCTCCGCCACCCGGGAGCACCACCTCCATCGTTCGTCCCGTCCGCCGGACCTCCCATCCGCGTCGTGGACACCAAGACGCCTAGACCAGGCTGTCTAGGCGGCGAGTCGGCGTATGGACGCATCTCTACCCCAGAATGTATCATGGCCTTCCCGCGTTGGTCAACCACCGCTTCGATCCGCGCAGCCAGGCGCGAAGCGCCGGGCGATCAGCCGGCGGCCCGCAGGCGGCAAGCCACGGCCCCCACAGATCGATGTGTTGGCGGCGCGTGCCATAGCGCTGGATGCGCACGTCGATCGGCCCAAAGCCCGCGGCCCACCGCTGAAGCTCGCGAGTCGCGTCGGCCACATCGGCGAGATCGCTGAAGATGTGGCAGAGCAGCGCCCCCTTGACGATGCCCAGGCGCGGGACGTCGTGCTGCGCCTTGTGATAATGAAACTGGATCACGTGGCGGATTATACCAGAGCGATGGCCTGGACTGCCTAGCTTGCCAGCGAGCAGTTTGCTATAGTAATCGTACCCTATTTCTCATCAGGCCCCATCAGGCCCCATCAGGAACGAGGTGCCGTTGCCATCGTGGCCGCCGATCCGCTCTGTGAGCATCTAGCCGAATTCCTGGCGCTTCAGCGACAGGCAGGCGCCGCCGATCCCGCGGCATCTCCAGCCGCCAACGTCATCGCCGGACCGGGCTCGCTCCCGGACCGCTGCCGTCTCGGCGTCCTCGCCGGCTCGTTCAACCCGCTTACCGATGCGCACGTCGCCCTCGTCGAGGCCGCCACCGGCGACGGGGCGACGGGGCGGGGGCCGCGGTTGGACCGCGTTTTCTACTGTCTGAGTAAACAGACGGTCGACAAGGAGCGCATTACCGGTCTGTCGCTGACCGATCGTCTCTGGCTCCTTCGCCGGCAGGTGGCCACCCAGCCTGCGTCGGGCGTGTTGCTGGTCAATCGCGGGCTCTACGTGGAGCAGGCGCGGCTCATTCGCGCGACCTTTCCCCACCTCGCCGAGCTCTGGTTCATCGTCGGTTACGACAAGATCGTCCAGATCCTCGACCCGCGGTACTACGCCGACCGCGCCGCGGCGCTCACCGAGCTGTTTCGACTGGCGCGCTTCCTCGTCGCCCCCCGCGCCGACCGGACTTTCCGCGATGTCGAGCGACTGCTGGAAGCGCCCGAGAACCGCGGATTCGCCGCTGCCGTCAAGTGCATCGCGACGCCGCCGACCCTGCGCTACGTGTCGTCTAGCGCCGTTCGGGACGCGGTCGCCACAGGTCGGGTCCGGGCGCTTCTGGTACCCCACTTCGTCGCCGACTTCATCGTGGCGACCGGCGCATTCGCCGCGCCGCGGGCGCAGCCCTCCCCCGAACAGCGCGAACCGATCGATCGCTACGAGCTGAGGGGGGCCCTGCTCGAGGTGCTGGCAACTGTCCCCGACTGGACGCCTGACGCCGCGCCCTGCCATCGGCTGCTCACGTTGATGGTCAGCGCCGCGCCCGAGGGGGCGCGGTTCCGCTCCTGGCTGCGTAGGGGCGAACACAAGGTTCGCCCCTACAGCGACCCGGCGGCCACGCGGGCGTTTCTCCAGGATCTGATGGCGGCGGAGGGCCCGCCAGGCCACTGAGAGTGCTCAGGAGGGTGTGGGAGCCCCCTCACCCCTGCCCGCCGTTCCTGATTGGGTCGTTCCTGATGGGGGCGGGCGCGGAGATGAGGAGCCGCCATCCCCCTCCCCGGGGTGACCTAACCCCCCAGCCCCCTTCCCGACGCGGGAAGGGGGAGCCGCCATCCCCCTCCCCGCGTCGGGGAGGGGGGAAGGGGGGAGAGGTCGGCCCCCAGGTGTCAAGACTTTACAACAGGAGGAGAAGACCCGATGCACACACTGGACCTATTCCGACTCGACGGCCAGGTGGCGCTGGTGACCGGTGCCGGGAGCGGGCTGGGCGAGACCTTCAGTATCGCGCTGGCCGAGGCTGGCGCCGATGTCGTCTGCGTGGACGTGCGGCTCGGGCCTGCACAACAGACGGCCGAGCAGGTTTGCTCGCTGGGGCGACGAGGGATCGCGCTTCAGGCCGACGTCAGCCGCGAGGCCGACGTCAGCCGCGCATTTGCCGATGCAGTTGCCCAATTGGGCAGCGTGGACATCGTCTTTGCGAACGCGGGCATCGCCGAGAAGCCCTGCGCGCTCGTCGAGGCGCCCCTGGCCGAGTGGCAGAAGGTGATCGACATCGATCTCACCGGCGTCTTCCTCACGGTTCGAGAGGCAGCCCGGGTGATGGTGCCGAAGGGGCGCGGCAAGATCATCACCACCGCCTCCATCTATGGCCTGGTCGCGCCGTTCGATGGCGGGACCAAGCGCGCCTACGCCGCGGCGAAGGCCGGCGTCGTGAACTTCACCCGATCCGTGGCGGTCGAGCTCGGGCCACATAACATCCAGGTCAACGGGATCGCACCTACCTACATTCGGACCCACATCGCCGGCGGCCGGCTCCGTGGCGAGACCGAAGACTCGCGGCAGTTCGTCCAGGCCATCTCCCAGCGGACTCCGCTGGGCCGAATCGGGGAGCCGGAGGAGCTCAAGGGGATCGCCGTGTTTCTGGCATCCAGCGCCTCCAGCCTCATGACCGGCTTCACCGTCGCCATCGACGCCGGCTGGACGGCCTGGTAATAAGTGAACCGGGGAAAAGTCGCCAAGTCGCTGCTGGCCGAGATGGAGGGGGCGCGCTCAACCGATCGGCTGGCGGTGATCGTCGTCTTCCACCACACCGCGAAGGCGCCACTCGACGTCCGGTCGTTCGCCAAAGAGGTGCCGGTGCACCGCACCTGTGAGCTCGTCCCCTCGTGTGCGCTTCGCGCAACCGCCTCGGAGATCGCTGCGTTGACGTTCGATCGCCGCATCGCAGCAGTCTGGCCAGACCGGCTGGTCCACTCCTGCCTCGATCGGTCGGCGCCGCGCATCCAGGCGCCCACGCTGTGGTCGCGCGGGCTAACCGGCAAGGGTGTACGGATCGGGTTTGTCGACAGTGGTGTCGACGAGGCGCACCCCGACTTCCGTGGGCGAATCCTCGCCGCATCTGACCTCACCGGCGAAGGTCCGGGCGACGGGAACGGCCATGGCACGCACGTGGCCGGCATCGCCGCCGGCGCGGGCCAGCGCTTCCGGGGCGTTGCCCCCGGAGCCGCGCTCGTCGTCGCGAAGGCGCTCCACCGCGACGGCTCGGGGTACAGCAGCGAGGTGATGACGGGACTGGAGTGGGCGCTACGCCAGGGGGCGCGGGTGATCAACCTGTCCATCGGCTCCCCCGGTCCCGGCGATGGCCGCGACCCGCTCTCCCAGGCGGTCGACGCCGCAGCGCGCGCCGGCGCGGTAGTCTGCGTCGCCGCCGGCAATGATGGACCGGGTGAGTCGACGATCGGCGCGCCGGGCGTGGCGCGCCTGGCGCTGACCGTCGGCGCTGTCACCCGCGATGACCGGGTCGCCGATTTCAGCTCGCGGGGGCCGACGGCCGATGGCCGGCCGAAACCCGACATCGTTGCGCCGGGCGAAGGCATCGTCTCGGCCCGGGCAAGCGGCACCGCGCAGGGGACGGTCGTCGATCAGCATTACGTCGCTTCGTCGGGGTCGAGCATGGCGACGCCCCACGTGAGCGGCGCGCTGGCCCTCCTGTTCGAGCTGCTGCCCACCCTGACCGGCGCCGAGGCGCGGGACCTGGTCATCGCCAGTGCGAATCCTGGCCGCGCGTTTGGCCCGGTTGGATCCACGGTTGGCGATCGGAATGCGGTGGGCTCGGGGCTGCTCGACGCGGCCACGGCAGCCGCGCGCGCCGCGGATGCTGGTCACCCTCCCCCGGACCGCCGGAGGGCAAGAATGGGCTGCCTGGAGTCGCTCCGGCTGACACCCCTGCTCCAGCTCATCGGTCGTGCAGGTCAGAAATAAATGGTACAATCATCGTTGGAGGGGAGGAGAGTTCATGCAGGAAGGGACGAGCCTCTGGTTGGCCCGGGCGCTCTACGACGTCGGGGGAATCCAGTTTGGCGATTTCACCCTGGGTGAGACCGCGGTTAACTCGCCGGTCTACGTGAATCCGCGCCTGCTGGTGAGTGAACCGACAGTGCTGGCGAGCATCGCCCGGTTGATCGAGCGGGAGGTCAGGGCAGGCCAGGCACGGCGGCGGCCCCGCATCTCGCCGTTCAGCCTGGTCGCCGGCGTTCCCCTGGGTGGCCTCCACCTGGCGACGGCGTTCTCGCTCCTGACCGAGGTTCCGATGATCTACGCGCGTCCGACCGCGTCCGGTGGGCGCGATCACATCATCGAAGGGCGCTACGAACAGGGACAGACAGTCCTGGTGATCGACGACTTGATCACCGGCGGTGGGAGCATCATCCGCACCGGCGCCCTGCTCGAGGAGGCCGGACTGACCGTCCGGGATGCCATCGTGCTCGTGGACCGCGAGCAGGGCGCGGCTGACCGCCTGCGCAACCGGGGCTACAACCTGATCCCCATTCTCAAGCTAAAGACGATGCTTACGTACTACTACGAGACCGGGCTCATCGAGAAGCCCTGGTTCGAGCGCAGCATCGAGTACCTCGAACGCAACCGGCGGCCCGCCCACGATTAGAGCCCCCTCCTACGTCGGCAGCTCGCTGGGTTCCCTCTCCCTCTGGGAGAAGGTTAGGGTGAGGGCACCGCGCTCGGCTTCGCCGATGGTTGGGGAGGGTTGCTGGGGCCGCGCGACCTGGGTGTAGATCTGGGTCGTCGCGATGTTTGCGTGTCCCAGGAGTTCCTGCAAGTCGCGAATGTCCGCGTTGTTGCTGAGTTCGTGAATGGCAAAGGTATGGCGCAGAGTCTGGGGGGTGGTGTCCTCGGGCAGCCCCGCCGCCTTCGCGTACTCCTTGAGGATCAGCCAGAACCCCTGCCGGGTGAGGCGGTTGCCCCGATGATTGACGAAGAGGGCCGGTTGGTCGCGGCGACGCGTCAGGCCAGGACGGGCGATCTGGAGATACTCCTCCAGCGCGCGCCCTGCGCCGACCTTCACCGGAATGATCCGCTCCCGTGCCCCCTTCCCGATGCAACGCAGGTAGCCAGCTCCCAGATCGACGTCGTCGACGTTGAGGGCCACCAGCTCACTCACCCGCAGGCCCGTGGCACAGAGGATCTGGATCATCGCGCGGTCACGCACGTTTTCCGGCCGGGCGCCGTGTCCCGGCTGCTCGATCAGTTCGCCCACCTGTTCCGGGCTGAGACCGCGGGGCAACGCCTTGTCAACCTTGGGCGAATCCAGGTTCTCGGTCGGGTCAGCCCGAAGAACGCCCGTGCTCTTCAACCAATGGAAGAAGGATTTGAGCGCGGCAACCTTCCGGGCGATCGTGGTTGGTGCGTACCCTTTGTCTCTCAAAGCGACGATAAAGCCGACAATACGCGTCCGGCTGACGTCGGCCCAGGACTGGCCGGCGGTGGAGTGCCCGTTTTGCGGAGTGAGCATCGCGTAGCGCGCGGCCGGCCCATCGGGATCGGTGAGAAAATGGTGAAGCTGGGTGAGATCGTTGCGGTACGCGGCGACGGTGTTGCTGGAAGACGAGGTGCCGGACGCGAGGTGATTGAGATACCGTTCAATATCCTGCCACATCGGCACTCCTTACTCGGCGGCCCACATGAAACCTGACGAGGCGTTCAACCTTGCTCCACCCCGCCTGGGCAAGCCGTATTCTACCATAACACTTGGAAAAGTCCAGCCCCTCTGCCGGCATGGTTACTGTACGCCGGATTGCGGAAAAGTCGTTAGCTGTAAGCTAGGCTGCTAGCAGCGCCTCCTCAAACTGGGCAGCCCAGTCACCAGCCTGGTCACCGTCAACCAGATGGTGGCGGCT
>JACPQP010000198.1 GCA_016190465.1 Chloroflexota bacterium | reverse complement strand
GTGCTCATCGAGGGCGAGTCGGGGACGGGCAAGGAGCTGGTGGCGCGCGCGACCCACGACCTCTCGCCGCGGCGCGGCAAACCGTTCATCGCCGTCAGCTGCGCGGCGCTTCCCGAGACGCTGCTCGAGAGCGAGCTGTTCGGGCACGAGAAGGGGTCGTTCACCGGGGCGTATACGCTGCGCAAGGGCCGGTTCGAGCTGGCCAACAAGGGCACCATCTTCCTCGACGAGATCGGCGAGATGACGCTAGCGACCCAGAAGAAGCTGCTGCGCGTCCTCCAGGAGCGCGAGTTCGAGCGCGTTGGCGGCAGCACCCCGATTCCGGTGGACACCCGGGTGGTCGCCGCGACGAATAAGGTTCTCCTCGACGAGGTCTCCGAGGGGCGGTTCCGGGCGGACCTCTACTACCGCCTCAACGTCATCGCGATCTCGATGCCACCGCTCCGGGAGCGCAAGGAGGACATCCCGCTACTCGTCGAGCACTTCCTCGACAAGCATCGCCTCAACTCCACCACCGCGCCGGCCAAGATCACCGACGAGGCGCTGAGCATCCTGATGCGGCACGACTGGCCCGGGAACGTCCGCGAGCTGGAGAACGTCGTCGAGCGTGCTGTCGTCCTCTCGCAAGGCAGCGTCATTACCAGCGCCCATCTCCTCCTCTCTCAGGCGACCGAGCGCAAGCTGATCGACCTCGAGCAGCGCGTGCGCGACGGGGTCCCGTTGAAGGATGTCGTCGCCGAGGTCGAGAAGGGGTTGATCCTCGAGGCGCTCAAGCAGGGCAGCGGCAACCGCAGCCACGCGGCGAAGCAGCTCGGCATCTACCGACGGCTGCTCTACGCCAAGATGCGCGAGTACGGGATCCCGAGCTGAGAACCCCATGCTGTTCGGCGTCGATCACCTCGTCATCCTGGCCCGCGACCTCGGGGACAGCCTCGTGGCCTACGAGCGGCTGGGGTTCACCGTGACGCCGGGGGGTGAGCACCCCGGCCAGGGAACCCACAACGCGCTCATCCCATTCGCGGACGGTGCGTACATCGAGTTGATCGCCTTCCGCGACCCGGACCGCCCGCAACCTCACCGCTGGTGGCCGCACCTGAGTAGGTATCAGGAAGTTTTTGATGGTTTTGGGGACACCCCAAACCCCGCCAGGACGGGCTCCGCCCTTCCTGGACCTTCCCGGGACGCAGGTGAACTTTCCGAGACCTACTTGGCAACCGGCGGCGGTCTCATCGATTTTGCCCTCCGCTCCGATGACCTCGCGGGAGACGTCGCGGCCCTCGCCGCCCGCGGGCTCCTCTTCGACGTCGTCGATGGCCATCGCCTACGCCCGGATGGGCAGTCTATCGCCTGGCGGATGGCCCTGCCAGCCGCGGAGGGCGGAGTACCAGTGCCGTTCCTCATCCAGGACGTGACGCCCCGCTCGCTCCGCGTTCCCGACGGTCGAGCCCGCGAGCACGCCAACGGCGCGATCGGCGTCGCGTCGGTCTCCATCGCGGTAGATGATCTGGGCACGGCTGGCGATGCGTACGCGGTCCTGCTTGGCAGCCGCTTGCCGACGCCGACCGACGACGCCAGGGTGGGCGCCGCCAGTCTCACTTTCTCCTGTGCCGCCGCCTCGCTCATCCTCGTGGAGCGCGCCGCCCTGGCGGATAGGTCACCCGCTTGCTCAACGTCACTGCTCGCCGCTGTAGGAGGACGGGGTCCCGGCGCGATCGCGGCGGCGCTGGAATCCCACCCGCCGGTTTCCGGCCACTGGCTGGATGTGCGTGATACACAGGGAGCGCTCCTGTGCTACGCTGTACGACCGGGAGGTCAAGCGGAAGATCCTGGAGGGGCGGCAATGCCTACACCCCCTCCCCCAGTATTGGGGGAGGGGGCAGGGGGTGAGGGCCGTGCCCCGCGCTGCTTACCCCCGTAGCGCCGCCACGCCCAACAGAATCCAGCCGAGCAGGAACATCGCCCCGCCGAACGGCGTGATCGCCCCCAGCCAGCGGAGGCCGGTCAGGCTCAGGAGGTACAGGCTGCCGGAGAAGAGGAGTGTTCCGGCGACGAACAGCCACCCGGCCGCCGCGGCGAGCCCCGGCGCGTAGCGAGTGGTCGCCCACGCGACGGCGAGCAACCCGAGGGCATGGAGAAACTGGTAGCGGGCCGCCGTCTCGAAGACGCCGAGCAGATCGGGCGACACCCGATCGCGGATCGTGTGGGCACCGAACGCTCCGGCCGCCACGGCCAGGAAGGCCGAGAACGAGCCGAGCGCGAAGAAGAGTCGATCCATCGAGCCTTGCTCCGTTTCTCTTGACAGTCCAGGCGAGACCGGTATACTTAGAATTGCTGGACGAGAGATGCTGGGGCTTCCCCCAGCTTTTCTTTGTGCTTCCTGCATGGTGCAGAAGAGAGGAGGGATTACCGCGTTGGGTTCGCTGATCAAGAAGCGACGCAAGAAGATGAACAACCACAAGCATCGGAAGCGCCTGAAGCGCGAGCGCTGGCAGCGACGCCACGGCTGATCGTGGTTGGGGATCGTTCGTGGGGCGAGTTGCCCCACGAATCCCATCGCTATCCCGTCTTCACCTGTTCGATTCGGTAGACGATCGTCCCCGCGGGCGCGTCGACGTGGATCTCCTCGCCCGGCCGGCGGTCGATCAGCGCCCGGCCAACCGGTGAGGCGACCGAGATCCGTCCGGCCGCGGGGTTGGCCTCGGTGGTGCCGACCAGCGTGTAGGTGAGCTCTTCCTGGTGAGCTATGTCGCGCAGGACGACGATCGAGCCGAGCCCAACCCGGCCACCCTCACCGTTCTGCTCGACGATCTGGGCCGCCGCGAGGGTCCGTTCGAGCTGGCGAATCCGCGTCTCGATCTCCCCCTGGTGCTGCTTGGCGGCGTCAAAGGGGGCGTTCTCCCGGAAGTCCTTGTCGATCCGGGCCTCGTACAGGTCACGAGCGATCTCGTTTCGCTTGACGGTCGTCAGGTACTCCAGCTCACGCCGGAGTTCGGCATGGCCCTCGGGGGTGAGCTGGACGGCTTCCGCCTCCACGCGCACCTCGGCCCTGTCGCCCGCACCCTTGCGGCCAGACACCCGCTTCAGCTTGAGGTACTTGCCAAGGTTCTCCGTCGTCCAGCCCTTCTTCCTGGAAAACGCGAGTAGCTCACGAACGGGTACCAGGCGCAGGTTGAGGTCCGCGCCGGTGCGCTCGACCGCCTCCTGATACCCCTCGACGTCGACGACGGCCACCTGGCTGATGGGCGTGGCGGGCCCGATCCAGCGAACGAATCGACTCACTTCGGGCTGCTGTCGAGATCGTTCGTTGGCCGAGAGGGTTGCGCCGTACTGGGCCGCCGCCTCCGCCAGGGTTGGTACCGGTGATTCAATCGGTTGTGCCATAGGTTCTCCCGTGTCCTGTATGGTCTGAAATCGGTAATCCACCTTAATCCTACGCCCCACCCGCGGGCTCGCGCAACGCCTGGGAGACCTGCCGATGGAGCGCTGGAGCGAGCTTCGCCCGGCTATCGGGCCGACGAATGGTCGCCTTCAGGTCCCGCATCTGGACGACTGGCACGGCCGGATCCTCCACATGAAGTCGGACCCGCGGATGAGAGAAGACGATCAAGGCGTCCACCGGCACCGACTCGGCCTCGCCGCCGAGCCGCTCGGCCAGGTACTCCTTGATGGCCGTGACGTCGCGCTGCGCCTCCCGAGCCGGGTTGCCGAGCGAGCCTTCGGCGAAGAACTGGAGGAAGCCCCAGAGACCCCGCTGGCGCCACCAGCGATCCCCCGCGGTGAAGATCTCCCCAATAAAGGGACGCACTTCGAGCACGGTGACGCCATGGGGCGTCAACAGAATGTGGTCGGCCGGCAGCTCCGGCACCCAACTGAACAGTTGGTACTTCTGGTCGAGCGACTTCAACTGTCCGACGATCGCCTCATCGGGCCGGGGCTGTCGCCCCCAGCGGCCCCAGCGCATCGAGTGGTATTTCCCCACGTTGAACGCGATGAACCCGGCGATGAGCAGCGCGTACGACACCAGGATCAGCTCCTGCCACTGCAAGGAGATGATGAATCCGGCGATGAGCGCGACAAACCCGGCGCCGGTTGCCAGGCCGCCGATCCGCCCGCGTTGGGCGACGAGTCTCTCGTTGATGATTGTCTGCACAGACCTACCTCTGCAACGGACCTAGCTCTGGAATTGACGAAACACGAGCACGGCGTTGTGTCCCCCGAACGCGAACGAGTTCGAGATGGCCACGTTCACCCGCGTGCGACGCGCCTCGTTGGGCGCGTAATCAAGGTCGCAGCTCGGGTCGGCGGTCTCATAGTTGATCGTCGGGTGGACCACCTGATCGCGCAGCGACAGCACCGTGGCGACGGCCTCGATCGCTCCGGCCGCTCCCATCGAGTGCGCGACCATCGACTTGGTCGACGAGATAGGGATCCGATAGGCGTGGTCCCCGAACACCCGCTTGATGGCCAGCGTCTCAGCAGCGTCGCCGAGCACCGTCGAGGTGCCGTGGGCGTTGATGTAGTCCACCGCGGTGGGTTCGATCCCGGCATCCGCCAGCGCGCGCGTCATCGCCAGACTGGCCCCCCGGCCCTCCGGGTGGGGGGCGACGACGTGGTAGGCATCCGACGTCGACGCGTAGCCGGCAACCTCGGCGAGGATCGGCGCGCCGCGTCGCAGCGCGTGCTCCAGGCGCTCCAGGATCAGGACCCCCGCGCCCTCGGCGGGAACCATTCCGTCCCGATTCCGGTCAAAGGGCCGACTGGCGTGGGCCGGATCGTCGTTGCGCTGGGAGAGCGCCCGCAGCACGCAGAAGCTGGAGAGCCCCAGCTCGCACACCGACGCCTCGCTTCCGCCCGCGACCATGACCTGGGCATCCCCCCGGCGGATGATCTGGGCGGCCTCCCCGATTGCCTGACCACCGCTGGAGCAGGCGGTGACGATGGTCGTGCTATAGCCCCGGATGCCGAAGATGCGCGTGACCTGGGCCGACCCCATATTCGCCAGCATCATCGGCAGGAAGAACGGGTTGATCCGCATGCCACCCCGGCTGACCAGGACCCGGCTTTCGGCCTCGACAGTGGTCAGGCTCCCGACGCCGGTGCCGAGGAGCACTCCCACGTCGTCGCCGTTTGACTCATCGATAGTCAGGCGGGCATTCCGCAGCGCCTCGTGAGTGGCGACCAGCGCAAACTGGATGAAGCGCGACATCCGCCGGGCCTCTTTTGGCTCGACGAAGTCTGGCGGGTGGAAATCCTTGACCTCGGCGGCGATCGTCGTGGGGTAGCTCCGGGCGTCGAAGTGGGTGATCTGGCCCACTCCCGAGGCGCCGGCCAGGAACTGCCGCCAGGCTTCCTCAACTCCGATGCCGACGGGGGTCACGGCGCCCAGACCAGTGACGACGACCCGGTGGTACGGCCGCATCTGCCACATCTCACCCATGCCCCGGTCTTGGTCCTCCTCGTTGTCGATGGTGCGAAGCGGCAACTCAGGACTCAGTAGACACCCCGCCATCGCTAGCAGTAACACCGGAGGTCGCTGGAAGGGACTCGACGCTCCGGCGGATCACGTCGATCACCGGGCTTAGCGCAGCTTCCCGGGCCATCCGCAGGGCGTTCTTGATCGCCTTGGCCCGGCTTCGGCCGTGGGCGACGATGACGGCGCCGTTGACTCCCAGAAGCGGCGAGCCGCCGTATTCCTCGTAGTCCATTCGGCGCTTCACCTGACGGAACGCCGGACGCAGCAGCCCGGCCGCCAGCCGGAAACGCCAGCTCTTCCCGATCTCGTCGCGCAGACACCGCAGGATGCACTCGGCAACCCCCTCGGCGGTCTTGAGGGCGACGTTCCCGACGAACCCGTCGCAGACCACCACGTCGGCGGCCCCCATAGGCAGGTCCCTCCCCTCGACGTTCCCGATGAAGTGGAGCGGCTGCTCGCGCAGGAGTTGATGGGCTCGCCGGGTCAGTTGATTCCCTTTGGTGTCTTCCTCGCCGTTGCTGAGGAGGCCCACTCGCGGGCGACCGATGCCAAGCACGTGCTCGGCGTACGCGCTGCCCATGAGCGCGAACTGCGTCAGGTACTCCGGCCGGCAGTCGACGTTCGCGCCGACGTCGAGCACCAGGGACCAGCCGCGTTCACCGGGGAACAGGATCGAGAGCGCCGGGCGCTCGACCCCGTGAATGCGCCCCAGGACGAAGAGCGCCGCGGCCATCGCCGCCCCACTGTGGCCGGCCGAGACGATGGCCGCCGCCCGACCCTCGTGGACCAGCCGCGTCCCAACCACAATCGAACTCTGCGGCCGCGACCGCACGGACTGAACGGCCTGCTCGCCCATGCGGATCACGTCGTCGGCGTGGACGATCTCCAGGCTCAGGCCGTCGGCGCGGTGCTTCGCCAGCTCGCTCTCGAGGACAGGGCGGTCTCCAACCAGGATCAGGTCGATCTGGTACTCGCGGGCGGCCTGGATGGCGCCACCTACCGTCTCCGCCGGAGCGAAATCTCCCCCCATCGCGTCGAGCGCGATCTTCAACCCCACCTCCCGCGTTTGCCACCGGGCCGCGCTTGCCACCGGGCCGCACCCGGGTATGATTATACCCGCCCGGGGCGGCAGTGTACAAGGCAACCGAGAGTGAAGGGGGAGGGGTTGGAGTGGGGGTGCCCTTTTCCAGGAACAGCGCTCGGCCAGAGACAACGCTTGGAAGGAGAACTATGTCCAGGAATCATCCGGCCGGTGGGTCCGGACCACAAAGGCCGGCCCGCTGGCGGGCAATCCGCATTGCCGTAGTGCTGGTGGCTCTGGCGCTCGTCGTCGGTTCGACCTGGTGGTGCCACCCGGTGATCGGCACGGCGCTGGCAGTGCGCGATGAGCCGCGCCCGGCCGATGCCATCGTGATGACCTACTCCGCGATGATCCGGGCCGGAGTGGACGAGGTGGACCATCTCTACCACGCCGGCTTCGCCCCGTACGTCGTCCTCTCCGACTTCCCGACCGAGGTGATCGGTCTGGACACCGATCACCTCCAGCCCCTGGCCCGCCGGGCGCTGGTGGCCCGCGGCGTGCCGGACGAGGCGCTCGCGTCCGTCGAGGGCTTGCCGACCAGTCAGTATCAAGAGGCGGTGGGAGTGCGTGACCTGTTCGTCCGACGTGACTGGCGCAGCGCCCTCGTCGTGGCGACCGAGCTGCGGATGCGGCGGACCCTGGCCACCTACCGGGGAGTGCTGGGTGAGCAGGGGATCGAGCTGATCGCGCGTCCGATCCCGGTCAGGAATGTTGACCTGCGCCGATGGTGGACGACCCGGGAGGGGGTCAGCGCCGTCGTCAACGAGTGGCCCCGGGTCCTGTACTATCTCGCGCGGGGGCGGTACTGAGGCGGGGGAGCGCGTGTCAACGTCGCTGAGAACTGTTGCGGGTTGAGTGCGACCCGTCGTTGGTCTGGTCTTGACGAGAGGATGCAGATGGACGATAATGCGCGCGGCTGGTACCGGTCGCTCCGCCGACCGGGGAGAACATCTGCTTCAGTGTCGCCGATGGACGTGAGATGACCGATGCTCATTGCACGCGCGCCAGTTCGGCTCAGCTTCGCCGGCGGCGGGACAGACATCCCACCGTACTTCCGGAAGTACGGCGGGATGGTTGTGTCCACCACGATCGACAAGTATTTCTACGTCTTTCTCGGCCTGAACGGACAGGGCAGCATTCAGATCAGCTCGTCGGACTATCGGACGATCTACCGGCACCGGCGCGGCGAGTCGTTACTGACTGACGGCGCGCTGAACCTGCCGCGGGCCGTCCTCCACGAGTTCGGCATCGATCGTGGGCTCTCGCTTTTTCTCGCCTCCGAGGTACCGCCGGGCACGGGCCTCGGCTCGTCGAGCGCAGTCGCCGTGGCCCTCATCAAGTCGCTCTCCACGCTCTGCGAGCGACCGCGCACCAAGCAGGAAGTCGCGGAACTGGCTTGCCAGATCGAGATCGAGCGACTTCACCAACCGGTCGGGTACCAGGACCAGTTCGCCTCGGCATTCGGCGGCTTCAACGTGATCGAGTTCTCCGCGAACGAGACGACCGTCTGCCCCCTGGCGATCGCCGCGCAC
>JACPQP010000197.1 GCA_016190465.1 Chloroflexota bacterium | reverse complement strand
CCGCCTGCGGGAGCACCCCCGGCTCGGTCGCGTCCCCATCATCATTTGCAGCATTCTGCCGCAGGAGGACCTTGCGCTGGCGCTGGGCGCCCGGGCGCTCATCCGCAAACCCGTTAGCCAGGAGACATTCCTGTCGGCGCTGGATCGCCATCTTGACCGGGCGCTCCAACAACCCGGCTGAGCGCCTGAACGCAGGCCAGGAGCTGGGGGATAGAGAGCCCGCCTCCCCGGGTGAGGCCCAGCGAGTTGCTGACGATGGGCTGCCCGGCGGGGTCCCGCGCCGAGACCACCACGACGGGAATCTCGCGGAGAGCGGGGTCGGCGTTCCGCACCTCGAGCAGGCGAAAGCCATCCATATTGGGCATCACCAGGTCGAGCAGGATCACGTCGGGATGCCGCTGGCGGAGGATGCTCAGCGCTTGCTCCCCGTCCGACGCCCGGAGCACGCGATACCGACGCTCCGACAGCGCGAGCATCCGGTGGAACAGCCTCAGCGCCCCCGGCTCGTCGTCGACGATCAGCACGGTCTTTCCGCGCAGGTTCAGTCGTTCCAGGGCGGCCAGGAGCTGATCCCGCGACACCGGCTTGACCAGGTAGTCGGTGATGCCGAGGTCGCCGGCCGCCTCGTACATCCCGGGTACCGCGCAGATGATCGCCGGCACACCGTGGGGCAGCGCCCCCGACTGGCCGAGCTGCCGGATCACGTCCGCCACGGACGGTTCGTTGACGAGGATGGCCTGAGCGGGCACCCGGGATAGCTCGGCGATGGCCTCCTCCAGGGTCTGGACCGGCACGGTCTCCACGTTGTCGGCATACCGGCGCAGCAGACGATACAGCGAGCCGTTGCGCTCCAGCACCACATACCGGGGGCGGACCACCGGCTGTGGCGCTGTCGGACGGCGGTGGTGCTCCTCGTAGGGCCAGTGCGGGTTGAACCAGCGGGGCATGCCGCCGTCCATCGCCGCTGGCTCGTCGATGGGCAGCCGGAAGAAGAACGTGGTGCCGCGCCCCACCTCACTCTCCATCCCCATCTTCCCCCCGTGGAGGTCCACAAATGCCTTGCTGATGCTCAGCCCCAGCCCACTGCCGTGGTGAACCCGCCGAATCGAGCCATCCAACTGCTCGAACGGCCGGAACAGGCGCTCCTTGTGCTCGGGAGCGATTCCGGGACCGGTGTCGGCCACGCTTACCACCACCTCGTGCCCCTCGCGCCAGGCGCGCACGCGAACCCCCCCGTGCTTCGTGTAGCGCCCGGCGTTGCTGAGCAGGTTCAGGAGAACCTCGCGGATGCGCGTGCGGTCACAGAGGACGAGCGGCAGATCGTCGCCGACCTCCGTCTCCAGGTACAGCCCCTTGGGGCCGAAGAGCGGGCGCACGGCGATCGTCGCGGCTTCGACGATCTCGGCCAGCGCGACCCGTTCCTTGGTGAGCGCCATGCGCCCCGCCTCGATCTGGCTGAGGTCCAGCACGTCATCGATCAGGTTGGCCAGGTGCTGGCTGTTGCGCAGGATCACGCTGATGTCGGCCAGCAGGGCCGGCGGGAGATTGCCGGCGTAGGACTGCGGCGCCTTCGCGATCATCTCGCTGAAGCCGATGATCATGTTCAGCGGGGTGCGCAGCTCGTGGCTCACGTTGGCGACGAACTCCTCCTTCACTCGCCGGGCATCCTCGGCCGCCTGTCGCAGCGCCTGGGCCAGCCGGTTCAGTCGGGTGAGCTGGACGTTGGCCCGTGACAGATCCTCCAGCGCCTGTTTGAGCTCCAGCCGGGAATCGCGGGCCTCGTCGAGCAGCCGGCGCGCGCGCTCGTAGCTCGACCAGGACCACTGAGTCGCCGTCAGCAAGGGCCGCGAGGCCAGCCAGACCAGTCCCAGTGTGATCCAGGCCTGCATCGCCACGCCGATCCGCCAACCGTCGCCGGGGGGGAGAGAGGCAAACGAGGGGAATGGCGCGAAGATCAGGAGCAGTGTGAGCACGGCCGCCGTCGACGCTCCTCCGGCTATGCCGATGAACAGCGCGGCCAGCGCACCGGGCGCGGCGAGCAGCAAAATGGCGGAGTGCGCCTCTCCCCAGGTGACCAGAAGGAGTATCACCGCGGAGACGCCGATCACCAGCGTCCACGCCGACGCGACGTAGTCGATGCGGCCCAGCGCCCACGCCGCGACGGCCAGCAGGATGAGCAGGAGACCAGAGAGCGCGCTACTCAGGGGGTCGCGGAACGACTGGGCAACGGCGATCAGCGCGAACCCGCCGACGCAGAGCGCGGGGGGCGCGAAGACGATGGTTTCCTCCTGCAACTGCCGGAGCATCGACGAGATGTCAGCGACGCTCTCGGCCAGCTTGGCTGTCTGTGGCTCTGACATGTCTCCTCCTTCGTTCAGCGCCATTGCGCCCCGCTCTGTGGTGTCCCGCACACAGAATAGCAGTATCGTGCCACCCTGGGGAGCAATTCGCAACGGAGTCGTTGGAGTCATGGGGCATCACCTGACCGTTGCACGTCCACTCGATGGCCATTTTCTGGCCAGATTCGCCCCCCCGAGGGAGGCTCGCTGCTCTATACTACGTGAGAGGTGAGCTTCGATGAGTGAGGGTTCACGCGCGGTGCCCCGATGCCGGGTCGGCCACATCCACTTCCGGGGATGGCGGGCGATCGAGCTCGACAACGGGCTGGTGGGGGCCGTCGCCGTGCCCGACATTGGCGGCCGGATAATGGCCTTCGACCTGGGGTTTCACTCTTTTCTGTGGACGGATCCTCGCCTGGCGGGGAAGCTCTTCACCGCCGAGGAGAACCAGGGCGATGGGAGCCTCGCCAGTTGGAAGAACTACGGCGGCGACAAGACCTGGCCCGCGCCGCAGGGCTGGGACACGGACGAGCAATGGCACGGCCCACCGGATCCGGTCCTCGACTCCGGCCGCTACACCGTGGAGCGGGTGGAGTCCACCGCCGAGGCGGCGACCGTCCGTCTGCGGAGCCCCGAAGACCCGCGGACGGGCATCCAACTGGTGCGGGAACTGACGCTGCACCAGGGGCGAAGCCACGCCACGCTGCACCTGGAGATGAGGAACGTCTCCGGACGGGAGCGGACGTGGAGCATCTGGGACGTGCTCCAGTTGGACGCCACCTGCCGAACCGGGGATGGTCGAGAGACCCACAACGACCAGGCCTGGCTCTACATCCCCATCGATCCGGCCAGCCGATTCTCCCGGGGCTACCAGGTGACCTACGGGGACAAAGACAACCCTCAGTGGCGGACCGACGTGTCCCCCAACTTGCTGGCGGTCCAATACCAGTACCGGTTGGGAAAGGTCGTCGTCGACTCCTCGGCGGGGTGGCTCGCCTTCGTCGACCGGACGACGGACTTCGCGTTCTGCGAGCGGTTCACCTACTACGCGGGTATGCCCTATCCGGATGGCGGGGCCTCGGTCGAGTGCTGGACCACGGGCATCGGCGAGCCTGTCGGCGGGCTCGACTACCGGCGGGAGCGGATCTATCACCTGGAGGCCGAAGTCCTTGGCCCGCTGCGCACTCTGGCGCCGGGAGAGGCCCAGGCGCTGGATATCGAGTGGCACGCCGCCCGCTGCCCGGGCCCGATCGTGGACGTCACTGCGGCGGGGTGCAGCCACCAGCGCCTGAGCGCGGAGGACGTGAGCGCCGGAGTGCGCCTGACCGGCGTGTTTGGGGTCTTCGCGTGGGGAGAGGCGCAGCTCGTCTGGCGCGGTGCGACCGGGCAGGAGCTTGGCGTCGAGAGCATCGGGCCGGCCGATCCGCTCGGCGTGCTCGCCGTCGACCTGGTGCGGCGCGTGCCAACCGGCGCCGCCGCGGTGGAGCTCCGGGTCGCGGATACACAGGGGCAACTGGTGGGGGAGCTTGACCGTGTTGGGCTGGGGGCACCTGGTGACTGATGAAGATTGTATCAGGAGTGACAGATACGATGGACTATCTGAAACCCTATAGCCACACGCGTGGCTTCAACTACGTCCCCAGCACCGCCTACAACGACATCGCCTTCTGGCGCGACTACGACGAGGCGCTCGTCGAGCGCGAGCTGACTTACGCCCAGCGGCTGGGGTTGAACAGCGCCCGGGTCTTCCTGGCCTACGTCGTCTACGAGCGCGAGCCGCGAGCTTTCCTCGGCTGTCTCCGGCACTTCACGCGGGCCGCCCACGACCGCGGCATCTCGGTAGTGCCCGTGATCTGGGATTCGTGCTTCAGCGATGCCCGCCCCGAGTACGACTGTCAGGTGAACGACTGGTTCCCCAACCCGGGCGTCCAGCGGCTGGGCCCGGACTTCTGGCCGGCCGGTGAGCGATACTGCCAGGAGCTGGTCGACACGCTGGGGCCCGAGCTAGGTCTGGCCATCTGGGACGTGATGAACGAGCCGATGGTGACCACCTGGATCCGGCAGGAAGAGCCCGAGCGCGGCCGGCGCGTCCAGACGATCTGGACGTTCGCGCACCACTTCTGCGCCTTCATGAAGAGGATCGACTCGGCGCATCCGATCACCGTGGGCGTCTCTCGGGCCCCACAGTTGGTCGAGATCGGGCCCGACGTGGACGTGCTCTCGTTCCACGATTACGGCCCGACCCGGGCGGCCATCCGCGCCCACTTCGACGAGGCCATCGGGTTCGCCCGCGCGCTCGAGAAACCGATACTGGTGTCGGAGATCGCCTGCCTGGCCCGGGCCAACCCCTACGACGTGACGCTGGAGATCTGCCAGCGGCTGGGGATGGGCTGGTACCTCTGGGAGCTGATGATCGGGGTGAGCCGATGGCGCCAGATCCACGGTTTCGTCTACCCGGACGGGACCATTCGGGATCCCAGCATCGTGGCAGCGGTTCAAGGGTTCTTCCGGCGGCGAACCGGCGAGATCGTCCGCGCGAACGTCGACACCGAGGGGCGAGCGACGCGCACGCTGGGCGAGGCCGACGAGTGGCTTGGCCAGGCGAACGCGAGCTACGCCGATGGGCTGCGGATCCTGGAGCAGATCGCCAATATGCTGGAAGCGGGCGAGCTGGTGCCGCTGACCGAGCTGCCTAGCGCGAAGGTGATGGCGCTGGCCGAAGAGACCCCGGCCAACCGGGCCACGTTATACCGCCTGCTGGTGCGGTGGAGCGAGACCGTGGCCGGGGACGTGCGAAGATGAACCCCTTGTCCCACGGGTGGCAAACCGAGCGGATACACGTATTCCTGACGGCTGCCAGGGCAGTGTAGTCGTGCGTGTGGTGCTTCAGCGGGTGACTCGTGCCCGCGTAACGGTGGGTGGGGAAGAGGCTGGCGCCATCGGCCCGGGGTAGGTCGTGCTCCTCGGGGTGGGGCCAGCGGACGATGAGAAGACCGCGCTCGAGTTGGTCGAGAAGATCGTCACCCTGCGCGGGTTCGGCGATCCATCCGGACGGATGAACCTGAGCGCTGCCGAGGTCGGGGCCGAATTCCTGGTAGTGTCTCAGGTGACGCTGTATGCCGACCTCGCCCGGGGTCGCCGCCCGAGTTTTGTCAAAGCAGCGCCACCACGGTTGGCCGATTCCCTGGTGCAGCGGTTTGCTCAGTTGATCCAGGAACGTGGCTTCCGCGTCGCGACCGGACGCTTCGGGGCGATGATGGAGGTCGAGATCCACAACCACGGCCCGGTCACGTTCGTGCTTTCAAGCGACGGATGGGACTAGACTCCGTTGACCGTCGCGGGGGTGGCGAGCTTCCGAGCGACCTCAAACCGCGTGGCTAGCCGCACCAGCGGCGGCCGGGAGGCGTCGGCGCCCAGCTCGTGATCCACGACCGTGACCGTCACCTGGAAGTTGCGTGTGTCGAGCCGCACGGACGCGTTTCGGTCGATCGCGCAGGTCTCGTCGATCACGCCGCTCTCCTGCCAGGCGTCGATTGCTTCACGCTCTTCGGCGAGGGCCCACCGCGCGGTCAAACCGACCGAGCGAAACTCCTGGCTGGCGTAGTCCTGAATCCACGCCGTGAAGGCGTAGAACTCGGCCTCTCCGCCGGCGCAACGCAGCGTCGCGCCGAGACCGCATGCCCCGAGCAGACGGTCGGTCGCCCGGTCTCGGATCGGGTGCAACTCCTCGTACTGGTCTTCGCCGTATTCATAGTGCGAGCGGAAGACGTAACGCGTGCGCGATCCGTTCCGGCTGGTAGTCGGTCGGGCAGGCGGCTGCCGAATCGTCCGGCTCAATACCCCCCCGCCGAGCGACGCGACCTCGGGCGTTGCACCCTCATCGAACGGATCAGCGGTCGTGCTGCTGACCGGCCGGACGGATGGGGGATCGCGGGGCGACGGGGCGTCCCTCGTGGGCTCGGGACGGCGACGGGGCGGCGGGGTGCCTGGCCTCGCACTGGACGTCCAGCGGCTTGTGCGGACTGCCCTGACCCCGTTGCGCCAGCCGAGACGCTCGGTCAGGAGGGTCACCAGATTCACGCCGAGCACGCGCGCCGCGATCAGCGCCCCGGCGCCGGTCAAGACGAGGAAGGCCGCGAGCAGGGCGGGCACGAGGCTCCCACTGCCCGATCGGCTGGTCTCGGCGGTCGCGGCCAGCGCGCTCGCCGGCTCGGCGCCGAGCCGCTTCAGCGCCTGGGCGAGCTCCTCGAGACTGGTGATGTCGCGCGTCGCCGCCGGACGCTCGTTCCGATACGTGTTGACCAGATCGGCGACCACCGAGGCCGGATTCTTGATGCCCTGGTTGGCGAGCCGTTCCTGCGCGTTGAAAATGCTCCGTTCACGCTCGTACAGGTGAGCGACGAGCACGACGTAATCCGACTCGGCGACGCGCTCGCCGCTGGAGGAGCGCGCCGCGCGACCGGCCAGGATACCGACCAGCAGGCCGGCGACCAACACGCCTACCAGCAGGAGAAGCCGAACGGGCAACCGCAACCCCGACGACGGCAAACGCTCTATCACCCGTCACTCTCCCGTGGCCACCAGCTTGTAGTACACGTAGCCGGTGTACTGACCAAACCGGACCTCGTACCAGCGCGCCTCGGCCGCGTCCACCGCCTCGCCTTCGACGACGCGAACGATCTCGACCCGGGTCCCCGGGGGAACCAGAGCGCGCCGGGCAGATTTCGTCGTCGGCTCGGTGCGCAGTACCGCGCCCTCGTTGCCGGTCGTCTTGATCACACCGGCCTTGGGGAGCGATGAGACCGTGGGGGTCGGGGGTGCAGCCGTTGGCGAAGGCCGGGGCGTTGGCGTCACCCCTTCCCGCGTCGGGAAGGGGGTCAGGGAGTTAGGTTTCTCCTGCGGGGCCACGGTTGGAGCGATGACCAGGGGTCCAACCGTCGGCACCACGTCACTGGCGACGGTGAGCGCATCGCTCAGCTTGCGGAGGGACTCCGCCTGCTGCTGCTGCTGGGAATCCCTGGACGACTGGTACCGGTCGGCCAGCTTGCCGACGGCCAGAGCCGGGCTCTTGAAACCGAGCGCCGTCAGCCGATCCTTGATCAAGACGGCGCTTTCGCCCTGACCGTAGAGAAGACTGGTGAGCACGAAATAGTCGTCCTCGCGCGAGACCCCGGCCACCAGCCGTGGCCCTGAGTTGCCATAAAGGAACCCGACCATGACGCCGATGGCCAGCACCAGCAGGACCAGCGCTGGATTCATCCGGGCATCCGCGCTGAGGCTCGAGCTCCCGAGTCGGCTACGTCGGGGCCGCACGTCCAACCACCTCCCGCGCCCCTCACCCCCCTCTCCCTCCCGCAAGGGGAGGTATCGCGGTGGGGGAAGGTGCTCGGCGACTGATGAAGACTATCGAAATGACCTGGCGCACGCGCCACGCCGACGGCGGGCCTGGCGATCCCGCAGGGACTTCCTTCGGTCGCTGAAGTCGCGGCTACCTTTACGAAGGCCGCCTTCGCGGGCTACCGGAGTCGGCGAAGGCCGACTTCGTAAAGGT
>JACPQP010000196.1 GCA_016190465.1 Chloroflexota bacterium | reverse complement strand
TAGCAGGCGACCTGCTTCGGTATGGCCCACAACAAGTCTGATGCCAGGTCCGGCAGGAGGGATTCGGAAGGCTCGCTGGGATGATTGTAGCATAAGCACAGCGGTTTTCATTATCACAGGAGGTTGACCGGATCGACGTCGATCACCCAGCCCCGGGGGAGCTCCAGGGCGTTGGCGAGCGGCGAGACGTCTGGCGCGCGGACGATGAGCTGCCAGCGGTAGCGCCCCCGGAGCCGGGTGTGATAGGCGGGGGCTGGGCCGAGCAGATCGAAGCCGGCCAGCCCCTGGCGCGCGATCTCCTCTCGGACAACTCGGGCGACCCGCTCGGCTTCGCCGCGTACGCGCGTCTCCGGGGTGCCGGTGAACAGCAGGCGCGCGAGCTGACTGAATGGGGGATAGCCGTGCTCGCGCCGGAAGGCGATCTCGCGCTCGTAGAAGGCCGCGAAGTCGTGATGTGCGGCCGCCTGGATGGCGTAGTGTTGCGGGGTGTACGTCTGGATGATCACCCGGCCGGGGCTCGGTCCGCGGCCGGCCCGCCCGGCTACCTGGGTCAGCAACTGAAACGTTCGTTCGACAGCTCGGTAATAGGGGAGGTTGAGTGTCACATCGGCGTTGATGACGCCAACCAGTGTCACCCCCGGTAGGTCAAGGCCTTTGGCCAGCATCTGCGTGCCCACCAGGATGTCCGCCTCGTGGCGGACAAACCGATCGAGGATTTGCTCGTGTCCTCGCTTGCCGCTGGCAGAGTCGCGGTCCCACCGAAGCACGCGTGCCTCGGGAAAAGCCCTCTTGGTCTCCTCCTCCACTTTCTGCGTTCCCAGGCCATAGTAACTGACCCGGGTGCCGTAGCAGGAGGGGCAGCCCGGTGGCACGGCGGAGCGTCGGTTGCAGAGGTGGCAGACGAGGTCCTCGCTGGCGCCGTGGTAGGCGAGCGGGACGTCGCACCGGCGGCAGCGGAGGACGAAGCCGCAGTCGTGGCAGATCACGAAGGTCGCCGTCCCGCGCCGGTTGAGAAACAGGATCACCTGCTGTCGCTGCGACAGCGCCGTCTGGACCGCCTGCTGGAGCGCGCCACTGAAGATGCCGCTGTTGCCGGCCCGAAGCTCGGCCCGCAGATCGACGAGCTGCGCCGGCGAGGGCGAGGCGCCGAGGCGGAGGATCGCCGGGCGTCCCGATACGGGGTCGGCGGCCTCGCTGACGGCGACGCGCTCGCCCAGCTCGACGAGTTCCCACTCTCCGGCCAGCGCGCGCGCGCGCGAGCAGACATCGGGAGTTGCGCTCCCCAGGACTGTCACGCCGCCGAGGATGCGGCCGAGCTGCACCGCGGCGTCGCGCGCATGATAGCCGGGGTAACCGCGCGACTCATCCTGCTTGTACGAGGGCTCGTGCTCCTCGTCGACCACGATGATGCGAAGGCGCTCGAGCGGGGCGAAGAGCGCCGACCGGGACCCGACGACGATGTCCACGTCGCCCGCGCGAGCTCGTCGCCACTCATCGAACTGCTCCCCGGGCGAGAGCCGGCTGTGCTGGATGGCCACGCGGCCGGGAAAGCGCGAGGCGAATCGCTGGACCATCTGGGGAGTGAGTGCGATCTCGGGTACGAGGACGATGCCCTGGCCACCTCCGGCGATGACCTCGGCCAGCAGGTGCAGGTAGACCTCGGTCTTCCCGCTCGACGTCACGCCGTGCAGCAAGAAAACCCGCCCGTGGGAGCCGTCCTCACCCCCTACCCCTCTCCCCGTGGGAGAGGGGCGAGGGCCTGCGGGGTTACAGCCTTCATCCCCCCGCCGCCGTTCCTGAGCCGGCCCCCGGTACTGGGGGAAGGGGAGCGGCGCGGGGGCACGCCCAACCCCCTCTCCCAGTATTGGGACCGGCTCAGGAACGGCGGGCAGGGGGTGAGGGCTGCCTCCCGTGGGAGAGGGGCCAGGGGTGAGGGCCGCCGCGATCCGCGCGCAGACGGCAGCCTGGGCGGGCGTGAGCTGGGCGGCCTGGGCGACCGGAATCGGGCGATCGGCCAGCGGGTCGCGGCGCACCTCGACCTCCACGACCTCGAGCACGCCGCGGGCGGCCAGTCCGGCGATCACGGCCGGCGAAGCCCCGAGGTCCGCCTGGAGCTGCCGGAAAGGGACCGTGCCGCCCGAGGGGTACCGGCCAGCCAGTGCAGTGAGAATGGCCTTCTGCTTTTTCGCCCGTCCTAGCGTCTCGGCCAGGCGCTCGATCTCCTCCGGGCCGGCGACGATCCGGATGGCTCGCTCGCGGCGAGGCTTGACCGATGGGGGTTCCAGCTCGCTCCGCTTGCGCAGGATCTCGAAGCGGACCAGGCGATCCAGCGAGTAGTTCACGCCCCGCCTATGGCCCTGAGCCCGCAAGCGCTCGCGTAGCCTGGGCAGCGTCTCGCGCCCCCGCTCTCCCAATGCCTCCCAGATGGCCAGCTCGCGGGGGGTCAAGCCCTCTCCACTCACGTCGGCCACGATCCGCTCGATCCAGGTCACGGTCCGCTGTCGCACGCCCACCGGAAGCATCAGTCGCAGCCCATCGGAGAAGCTGGCGGCGTAGTGGTGGCTGATCCAGCGGGCAAGGGCGATCTGGGCGGGGGAGACGACCGGCCGGGGATCGAGGATCTCGAGAATGTCGCGGACTTCCGGCACGGCCGGGGCGCCGCCCACCGCCACGACGATCCCCTGGGCGACCCGTTTTCCCAACGGCACCGCGACGAGGTGCCCGACGAGCAGCGCCAGTCCATCGGGAATGAGTCGGGCGGGGACCGAGTAGGAGAGCACCGGCATCCCGTGACCGATCGGCGCATTTACCGCGACGTCGACGTAGAGTGTCGGGTGTCGGGTGTCGGGTGTCGGGGGCTGGGGGTTGGGGGTCACCTATACTTTCGCATCCCGCGGCTGGACGCGCGCGTGCTCGGCGACGACGATCGCTTTGAAGGTGGCGACCGCGTCGGCGAGACCCCCCTCTCGATTGACGACGATGTAGTCGTAACCGGGCAGCCGGCGCATCTCGTCGCAGGCAGTGGCGATCCGGCGCTCCAGCTCCGCCCCGGACTCGGTGCCCCGGCGCCGCAGCCGGTCGATCAGCTCGGCCATCGAGACGGGCGCCAGGAAGATGAGCAGCGCACCAGGCACGCGCCGCCGCACCTGATCGGCGCCCTGGACGTCGATCTTCAGCAGAACGTCCCGACCGGCGGCCAGCGCCTCACGGACCCGCAACACTGGCGTCCCGTATTCGCGGCCGTGGACGACCGCCCACTCCAGCAGCTCGCCGCCCTCCCGCATCGAGGCAAAGCGCTCGGGCGTGACGAAGTGGTAGTGGATCCCATCCGTCTCGTTGGCTCGCCGCGGCCGGGTCGTCGTGGTGATGGCAAAGTGGCAGGGCCATCGCTCGCGCTTCAGCTCGGCGATCAGGGCGTCCTTCCCCACTCCCGACGGGCCAGAGAGCACGATGAGCAGCCCGCGGTGCGGGGGGTAGAGACGTTCGATCTCCCGTGCATCGACTTCGGCCGTGTCAAGCATAGCGCAATCTCACCGAAGTAGTCGTCAGTAATCAGTAGTCATAACTGATTACTGACGACTGATAACTGATTACTCATCGCGCGGTGCTGACTGAGTCGGGCGGAGATCGTCTCCGGCTGGATCGCGGCCAACACCAGATGTCCGTTGTCGAGAACGATGACCGCCTTCGTCTTCCGACCGTAGGTGGCATCGATCAGCGTGTTCTTCTCGCGGGCATCCTGGATCATACGCTTGATCGGCGCGGAATCCGGGGCCATCATCACCAGGACCCGGTTCAGCGCCACAACGTTGCCAAAGCCGATAGGCACCAGCTCGACACTCAACTCTCAGCACCTGCTATACTCTTGTTATGACGTTTGATGCGCTCACGGTCGCGGCGGTCGCCCACGAGCTTCGCCAGACCATTCTCCACGGCCGCGTGCAGCACGTCGTGCAGAGCGATGAGCGGACGATCGGACTGGAGATCTACGCGGCGCACCAGCGACGCTGGGTGCTCGCGAACGCCGACCCGCAGAATGCTCGGATCCACCTCACCGCGCAGAAGCCCGGCGCCGGTGAGCGGACGTCCCCTCTCTTCCTGCTGCTGCGCAAGTACGTGCGCGGAAGCCGGGTAGTCGCGGTCGAGCAGCCGCCGTTCGAGCGAATCCTCATCCTCACGTTGCACCGCCCGGCGCCTGATGAGAACCATGAGAACGAATCGACCGTCAGACTCATTATAGAAGCCATCGGTCGGTATAGCAACGTGATCCTGGTCGACGCCGGCGGCAACGTGCTGGATGCCCTCAAGCGGGTGACGGCCGAGCTGAACCGCTACCGAGTCACGCTGCCCCAGCGTCCGTACGTGCCGCCGCCCCCGCCCGCGAAGCGCCGTCCCGATCAGCCGGAAGAAGCCGAACTGGCCCGATTGCTCACCGGGGCGGACATGCAGCCGGCCTGGCAGACGCTGGTCGCGGCCTACGCCGGTGTGAGCCCGCTGCTGGCCCGGGAGGTCGTCTTTCGGGCGACCGGCCGGGCGGATACACCGGCGAGAGCCGCCGATCCAGGGGCCATCGGTGGCGCGCTCGCCTCGCTCTGGTCACTGCCGGCGACTGGCGACTGGGAGCCGACCTGGGGAATCGAGCGCGGTGAGATCGTCGCTTTCGCCCCGTATCGGTTGACCCACCTGGGCGAGTGGCGGCCGGCGCCCGGCATCAGCGCCGCGGTGGACGCAGCCTGTGAGCGCTCGTCCCGACTCGGGGCGATCGATCAGGCGCGCCGGACGCTGGTGGTGGCGATCGACGAGCAGCTCGCCCTCCTTCAGCGGAAGCAGGAGTCACTGGAACGCGCCCTGGCCGGCCATGTTCAGAATGGGGCGATGGATCGCTGGCGACGCTACGGCGACCTCATCCTCGCTCAGGCCTCGTCGATCCGGAGGGGTCAGACCGAGTTGGCGGCGGAGGGGGAGCGCATCCCGCTCGATCCGAGCCGAGGACCGGCGGACAATGCCCAGTCGTACTTCGCTCGCTATCGCAAGGCGCGGGCGGCGCTGACCGAGGTACCTGCGCTCGTCGAGGAGGCGCACCTCCGGATCCGCTACCTGACCGAGCTTCGCGGCCTGGCCTCACTGGCCGAGAGCCGGGAGGCGATCCGGATGTTGCGCGAGGAGCTGTCGGGACGGGAGGTGAAGCCGTCCAGGAAACGTCCCCGGACGCCTCAGACCACCGGCCCGACGACTTACCTCGTCGCAGATGGCTTTGAGGTGATGGTCGGGCGCTCCGCTCGGGAGAACGAGCGCGTCACGTTCGATCTGAGCGCGGCCGGCGACCTCTGGCTGCACGCCCGCGGTGTGCCCGGCGCCCACGTGATTCTGCGGAGCGGTGGCCGATCGCCGAGCGAGCGCGCGATCCGGGAGGCGGGCGAGATCGCCGCCTACTACAGCGCGGCGCGCGCGGATGGGCGCGTCGCGGTCGACTGGACCGAGCGCCGGAACGTCCGTCGTCTCGGAAAGGGCGTCCCCGGGCTCGTCAGCTACCGCGGTGAGCGCACCGTGCACGTCACGCCCGGACGAGTGACGAAGTAGGTATCAGGAAGTTTTTGATGGTTTTGGGGACACCCCAAACCCCGTCGTCCTCAGTCCTCGTCACCACGGCCGGCTGCCCGCGTAGTAGCGGGCGTTCCAGTAGGGCTCATTCAGACCGCTGACGATCACCCCCAGGCGCTCGCTTGCGGCGTTGATGAAGCGCCCACCGCCAATGTAGATGCCGTTGTGGGTCAGGCCGGGGGCATAGGTATTGACGAAGAACACGATGTCGCCGGGGAGGAGACTGTCGCGGCTGATGCGCCGACCGCTCTGAAGCTGACCCCACATGTCACGGGGCAGGTAGATCCCCGCCTGCCGGTAGACGTACATGACGAACCCCGTGCAGTCGAACCCGGCCGGCGATGTGCCGCCCCAGACGTAACGATAGCCCAGGAACTTGGACGCGATCCCCACGATGTTCCAGCCGGCGCTCGAGGGCGGAGGAGCCGGCGCTGGCTTGGGGGCGGGTGTCGGTACAGGAGTGGGTGCCGGTGCCGCGACCGGACGGGGAGCCGGGCGAGCGGCGCCGATTGCCGCCGGGGCACGTTCCTTCCCACCGGGCACGATCAACTCCTGACCTGGCTGGATGGTGAATGGCTCGCGAAGCGCGTTGGCTCGAATGACGCTGAGCACCTCCACGCCGAACCGTTCGGCCACCGCGACCACGCTCTCCCCCTCGCGGACGACGTGGCGCGGCGCCGGCGCGGCCAGCACGACCGGCGCTGGCTCGGGCTCCTTTCCGCCCGGCACGATCAGATCCTGGTCCGGGCGGATGACAAAGGGCTCGCGGAGGGCATTGGCACGAACGACCTCGGCAATGCTCGCGCCGTAGCGGGTCGCGATGGCCTCGATCGTGTCACCGGGCCCCACCTTGTGGAGGACTCCGCTCACCGGCGGGACGACGAGCAACTGACCGATGCTGAGCTGGTCCGTCTTCCCGTGCAGCTTGTTGGCCGAGACGATGCTCTCGGCGCTGACGCCGAACTTACCGGCAATCGCGAACAGCGTATCTCCCTCGGCCACTCGATACTCGATCGGACGAAGCGGCTGCGGCTCGGCTGACACCGGGCGAGCTACCTCTCCCCTAACAACCTCGTCCGACGCCTCGGCCGCGAGCGGACGAGCTGGCTCGCCCGCGGCCGGGTCCTCTTGCGACTGGGGCCGGGGCGTTGGTCGGGAGATCGCCCGGCTGGCGAGGACCGGCCGCTCGGGTTCCGGCTGGCGGCCACCGGGGATGATGATCTCATCGCCGGCGTTGAGCGTGCGCAGGTCGGCCAACTGGTTGAAGTCGGCGATGGTTGGGGGATCGGATTCGTAGCGCTGAGCCAGGTAATCGAGCGTGTCGCCATCCTTCACGGTGTGCAGGATACCGGACACGGGCAGGATCACCAACGTCTGCCCGGGCATCAGCGCGGCGCCCGGCGGCAGGCGGTTCGCCCAGAGGATAGTGTTCACGGTTACGTCGAAGCGCTGCGCCAGCTCGTCGACCGTCTCGCCGGCGACGACCGTGTGTCGGAGTGACCCTTGCCGCGGGCGATTAACCGCCCGCGTCGCCGGCACGGCAGGCTTGACGAGCGTATCCGACGCGAAGGAGCCCGGGTGGCCTATCTGGGCGAGACCGGCGCGAGCAGGAAGCTCCTCGAGCGACTGGCCAACGCCCAGCGTGTTGCCAAAGGCGGCGACGAAGAGGATCAGGCTGATGATCGTGAGATGGCTGACGTACCGAGCTGGCAGCCAGCCGAGTAGGATAGGACAACCGACGAGGCGAGCGACGGTGTAGTCGTCGTCGGTCGGAACCGGCGTGCGCCTTGATCCCAACCGCACCCCCCTCCTTCTCCGGCCGGGGCAGACCTTTCCCCTCTCCGAGGCGGAGAGGGGCACGAGTCATCAGAGGCCGGAACGGGATTCGGAGAACCTGGGCATCCCGCTTGCCGAAGCGACGGCGGTTCGGACCGTGCGGGGGCGGCCGGACATCTGCCCGACCGCTCTCGATGGCCGCATTATAGGGGCGTGCTCGACTGGTGTCAACAGGTAATTCGCCCGAATCTGATAAATTGGTGTGAGAAGCTTGGGCTAGCTGGCCTGGTGTCGCGCCAGATACCAGGCGTGACGCGCCGATAAGCTATAATTTTGGTAGCAGCCTATGGCATCAGGAGGAGTCGACGGTGGACGTAGCGGTGAATGCGCGGCGGGGTGCGGAGATCGAGACCGATGCGCTCGTGGTGAACCTGTTCGAGGGAGAGAAGCCTGGCGAGGGGGCCTTGAGTGAGCTTGACCAGGCAGTCGGCGGCGGCCTCTCGCGCCTGGTCGACCTCGGCGAGCTGCGCGGCAAGCTCCACGAAGTGGCGGCCTTCATCCCCGATGTCGCTTCTG
>JACPQP010000193.1 GCA_016190465.1 Chloroflexota bacterium | reverse complement strand
CGCAGGTAGTCGAGATCGCACATGAGCAGGCTCAGCGGCTGACTGCTCCGGTCGGCCCGCTCGAGGTCACGGACCAGGACGTCGTTGAAGTGGCGCATGTTGGCCAGGCCCGTCTTCGGTTCGGTCGACGCCTCTTCCAGGAGGTTGGGGACGTGGAGCGCCTGGAAGATGAGCGCCATCGGCACCGCCGCGGCGAGGCCGTAGAGTGGGTGGACCAGCCAGGCGGTGGCGAAGGCCCAACCCGCGCACAGCAGCGCGACTTCGACGAAAAGCTTGGTGGGTACAAACAGACCGGTCTCCCGGAAGGACTGGCCCCGGGCCAGCTTGAGCGCCAGCGCCAGGAGCAATGTCTGGGTTCCGAGAACCACCGGGATCGTGACCAGGATCGCGGCCGCGGGGAGGGAGAATGCCCGCTCCAACCGGAAGTGATCGCCCAGCAGGAAAAGGGTCCACCGCCCCAGCGCGAGGGCGATCAACCAGGTCGCGATGTTGAAGGTCTGGATGAACCACTTGCGGCGGTACCAGAGCCACTCCGGAAGGAACGCCAGGCAGACCGCCAGCGCCAGCAGCGGCCGGGGCAAGAGGAGAAAAGCGGCGAAAAGCGGGGCCGGCGTCAGGTGGTCGGAGTAGCTGGTGCCCGCCCGCGCGACGACGAAGATCTGAGCCAGGGCTGCCAGCACCGCCAGGGCAGTCCCGAGCAGCCAGTCCTCGGGTGATGGCCTCCCCTGATAGCTCAGGAGGAGCCAGCCGAAGGCGCTCAGGCCGAGCAGGTAGCAGACGACGAGATACAACTGAGCGACGCGTGGTAGATTGCGCACAGTACCCCTCCCGTGTGTAGGAGCGCGCGCCCCGGGAGGCGCAGAGGGCTATGTTGAACGCACGTCACTTCGTCATCGACCGATAAGGCGAACGCTGGCCACGATCATGGCGAGCGGAAGCAGAATGACGATCGCCCCCACGAGGAACAGGAGTTGTTGCTGCGTTCGGTGGAGGCGGCGCTCAAGCTCCGCAGTGGCCATATGCGCCTGATGAGCGATATCGCTCATCCGATCATCCAGTGATTTGATCTGAGTCCTGATGTTGTCGATCGGGATCGCGTCGATCTCCTGGTCGATCCGTCCGAACAACGTCTCCACCCGGAGGGACAGTTGCTCGACCTGCCGTGAGAGCGAGACGAGCTGGAGGTCCGCTTTCAGGCGCTGCTCGGCGGGTGGACGAATCTCGCGCCGCAAGCCATAGGCGGTCGGTTCACGAGTAACATCGACGTTCATGTGGCCTCCTCGATGAATGATCGCTTCGAACTTCCTTGCGATCTGCTGACTGATCGCTCGCCGGATCAGTATGCAAGAACCGTGCCATCCACCGACTGCGCGGTGGGTTGGCACCCGCTTCGCTCAACATTGATTGACACCCGCCCTGCAACCCCTCGCCCCTCTTCCACGAGGGCTGCCCTCACCCCTCGCCCCTCTCCCACAGGGAGAGGGGTAGGGGGTGAGGGCGGCCATCTGTGTTCATCTGTGTGCATCTGTGGTCTCCAACCCCTTGGCCGTCTGGCGTTGCTGACGGCTGATAGCTGATCCCGGACGGCTGCTCAGTCTTCGTCAAAGACAGACGTCCAGGATGAGGTCGAGTAGTTCGCCGTGCTCCAGGACGAGGTCGACCAGGATGACGTGCTCCACGACGAAGTCGACCACGACGATGTGCTCCAGGACGACGTGGACCAGGACGACGTGCTCCAGGATGACGTCGAGGAGTTTACCGTGGAGCCATCATAGGTCGTCGCACCACCCGGCCCGACCAACTGTGAGCTGATCGTGAGCCCCTGGTTCGCAAACTCCGGCGTGCCGGCAAAGGTGACCACTGCCGCCGCGTTGGTCTCGCCTGCGCCCTGGCCCGGCAGCAGCGTGAACGTTCCGGTGGCGGGGTCGGCGCTGCCCAAGTGGGTGGCGGCCTGGCTCAGCAGCCACTTCACCTGGTCGTTGGTCCACTCGGGGTGCGCCTGGAAGGCCAGCGCGGCGAGGCCAGCCACGACCGGTGCGGCCATCGACGTGCCCGACATCCGGATGTAGCTGCCGTCGACGATCCGATCGGGATACGTCTTCGCCAGCGTTGACCCGCCGGACGCCAGCGTGGAGACGATGTAGCGACCGGGGGCAACGATGTCGGGCTTCGCGACCCCATCCTGGCTCGTGCCGTAGCTCGACCAGGGCGCCACCGTGTCGTCACTCGCCACCGTCGTACCCATCGGATCGGCGGCGCCGACGGTGATCACGAAGGGATCGTTGGCCGGCGGATACTTCATTGAGTCGAAACCCATGTTGCCGGCCGACACGACCACCAGGATGCCGTTGAACCAGGCCCGCTCGACGGCCGCGTCCAGCATGCTGGTGAGGTAACTCTCCGCTACACTGGAGATCAGCGACAGGTTCATCACCCGGATGTTGTACGTCTGGCGGTTGTTGACGACCCAGCCGATGGCGTTGATTACGTCGGAGATGTAGGACATGCCCTGATCATCCGACACCTTGACGCTGATCAGGTTAGCATTGGGCGCGACGCCGATGTACTTTCCGTGCACGGTCGAGCTTGTGCTCAGCCAGGAGTTGCCCGCGATAATGCCCGCAATGTGGGTGCCGTGGCCGTGGCCATCGTTGACGTTCGTCGTGTTGGAGTTGAAGAGGACCTGCTTCACGACACGCTTGATGCCACCGGTCCCTTTGAAGTCCGACAGAGTCTCGTTCACGCCCGTGTCGAGGATGGCGATGCCGATGCCCTCGCCCGTGACGTTCAGGCTGGAACTGGTCGACCAGAGCTGGGTGGCGTTAATCGTCTGACCATAGAGGGTCGCCAATCTGGTGGTGTCGATAGCTCCCGTGTTGACCATCGGGGCATCAATAGTGATCCACGTGACTGCTTTGTGTTTCCCGAGGTCGGAAATATCTTTGCCCTTCACCTCGGCCACGAAAGCCTGACCCGCGACCTCCTTGATCTTCTTGTAGCCCTTTGACGAGATGTGGTCATCGGCGCTCGTGTCGTGACCGCGGCGGGTCACGATCACGCGGAAGGAATGATCGGGCCGCTCGCTGGCTTCGCGCAGCAGTTGCGGCAGAACTCGCGGCTTCTCCTCGTCACCCGCCTGAGCGACGCCAGGCATCGGGACGAGGAGCGCAAACACGGTGAGCACGACGAGCGCCAGGTGTGCCAACTTCTGTCCCCAACTGCTCGTCGGCCAACGGGCCACCCCCCACGGGACTTGTTCGATCGGTAGGATGCTCACGACATAGCCTCCCTTTCAGTCTGGCAGCCACTGCCCGTGGTCGATCCTGGTATCCCGGGCATTTTCCGTGTGGTGCAGGCAGCGGCCCCCACTGGCGCTTGAGATTGCAACTCGGATACCAGGTAAGCGCATTCTGACGCGGTTGTAGCCCCGCCTGGTACTAATGGGCTACTCCCTCCCCAATTCGGATGGCTGGGCCTTGCCGCCGTGGGCCATAGCATTGAGCCGGGGGCGGACCTCTCCCTGGGGAGTGGCCACCGTTGCGTCGGACAGGGCGCCCCCTCTCCCACCGGGCCGCCGTACCTCACCCCCTACCCCCTCTCCGTGTCGGGGAGGGGGAGCCGCCACCCCCCTCCCCGACGCGTCGAAGGCGATGGTTCCCGCGTGGGGGAGGGGCCAGGAAGTGAGTGGCATCGCCCCCGGTGTCGCCGCGGAGGTCGTGGGTTCGCGCACGTGGAACCAGGG
>JACPQP010000181.1 GCA_016190465.1 Chloroflexota bacterium | reverse complement strand
GTGTGGCGCTGGGGCCTGGGGGCAGAAGGGCGCGCGCATCCGGCTCCCAGCAGAATCGACCCCAGGGCGAGCATCTCGCCCAGCAACTGGCGGCGGCTCCGGGGGACCTCTCCCCCCTGCCCGCCGTTCCTGAGCCGGGCCCGACGCGGGGAGGGGGGTAGCAGCTCCCCCTCTCCGCGCCCGCCCCCATCAGGAACGAGAGGGGGTAGGGGGTGAGGTCCGGCCAGGGGGGTTAGATCGCCCGCTTGTTCAACGCCACAGCTCGTCACTGAAGACACTCGGTCGGTGTCTCGTCCCGGATCACTCATCGCTGGCACTCATCGCTGGCAATTGAAGCACACGGGGGATGCGATCGGCAAGAGCTTGGTGACGACAATGCGGAGAAAACGCCATTGCAGTTCTGAACCTCTACCCACTCCGCTTCAGCCGCCCGGTGCGCTTGGCGTAGCGCTCGGCCGCGACGAAGATGCGGACGCCCAGCGGGATGCTCACGAGCCCCATCGCCAGCAGCGGCAGGATGTGGCCAGCCAGCTCGACCACACCGCGACCGTCGATCAGGCTACCGCGAACCGCCAGCAGCGCGTAGGTCGCCGGTGAGAATTGGGCCACCACCTGCATCCACTCCGGCATCACGTCGACCGGGTAGTAGACGCCCGAGAAGAGAAGCAGGCAGGCCTGGGCGATGTAGACCATCTGCGAGCCCCGCTCGGTGTAGAGGAGCGGCAGCGTCGCCACCATGATCCCCAGCCCGATGAAGCTCAGGCTCGCCACTGCCAGCACCGTCGCCGCCGCGAGCAGGTCCGCCCGCGAGAGATCCAGGTGGAACGAGAGGCCGATGATCCCCAGGATCAGCGCCGTGCGTAGCAGCCCGTAGACGACGGCAAAGACGCACGTGCCGACCATATGCGTCAGCCGCGAGACCGGCGCCATAAAGGTGTACTCGATGGTTCCCTCCCAGCGCTCCCAGGCGATCATCTCACCGACCGCGTCGAACACGACCGCCAGGTAGCTCCAGACGAGCGTACCGACCAGCAGGTAGAGCACGAGCTGACTGGTGTCGACCCGCTGGCCGCTGATCTGCTCCATCCCCATCCCGATGAACCCGATAGCCAGGGAGTGCGCGATCGAGTAGATGAGCCAGACGATCTCCCATCCCCAGTAGCGCTTGACCAGGTTGATGTTCCGCTCAGCAAACGCGTACGAGGCCCGCAGTTCCCGGGCGATGCTCGCCATCTCTTCCCCCCAAGCAGTCGTCAGCAATCGTTCGTCAGTAGCACCAGGACGGCATCCGACAGCTTCCGACTGACGGCCGACTGCTGATTACGTATGGCTACGTACCTGTTCAACCACCGATGCCCGCTGGCACAACGCTCTCGGCCTCGATCTCCTCCAGGCTGCGCCCCGTCAACTGCATGAAGACGTCCTCCAGTGTGGCCTCGCCCTCGGGCGCGATCAGCCGCTTCAGCCCGGCCGGGGTATCCTGAGCCACCAGGCGGCCCTGGTCGATGATCCCGATCCGGTCACACAGCCGGTCGGCCTCGTCCATGTCGTGGGTCGTCAACACCACCGTCGCGTTGTGCCGCGCCCGCACCTGGAGGATGAACTGCTGCACCTCGCGCTGCGAGCGCGGATCCAGACCAGGTGTCGGCTCGTCGAGCAGCAACAGCATCGGCGCCGTGAGCAGCGCCCGGGCAATCGCCACCTTCTGCTGCATCCCGCGCGACATCTTCTCCAGCGGCTCGCCGACGCGGCGAGCCTCGATGCCGAGCTGGCCAAGGATCTCGACGATGCGCCGGCGCGCCTCGCCCGCGTCCAGGCCGTAGAGGCGCGCGGCGTAGAGCAGGTTTTCCATCGGCGAGAGCTTCTTGAAGAAGGCCGCCTCCACGCTGACCCGGTTGATCAGCCGCTTGACGACCATCTCTTCCGCGACGACGTCATGGTCGAACACGCGCACCTCGCCCCCGTCCGGGATCAACAGCGTCGAGACCAGCCGGATCAGCGTCGACTTGCCCGAGCCATTCGCGCCAAGCACGCCGAAGATCTCACCGCGCTGGACGTCGAGGTCCACTCGATCGACAGCCACCACTTGCTTGCTGGCCGGGCCGACACCATTCGACAGGATCCGCCTCCAGACTGGCGGCCTGGTCTCGGCGTCGAACACCTTCAGCACTCCACGGATTCGCAGAGCCGGTCCATTCATCCCTGTGCGACTCCTTCCCCAGCAGCTCCCCTTCGTCAAGGCAAAAAACGAGCCGTAGGCGTGGCCCACGGCTCGTCCCGAGACACAAAAACCGTGGGCAGCTCGGCGTCTGGCCCACGGCTGATGCGGCTTAGATGGTCAGCCCGTCAACATCTCCGACTCATGGGCACAGTGCACCTCGCGCGGTCGGCGCCGCCAGCGCAGCGAGTGCGCGGGCGAGCGATGAAGCGAATGCGCATCTGGCCCTCCTCTTGCCCAATCAGGCTCTTACCGGTAAGATACACCCGCATCGCCCACCCGTCAAGTGCCAGGCCGATGGCTTTGGCAACCACGATCCGGGGAAAGGACGCAGCAATCAGGCGAAATCACTGGAAGAGGGTTTGGGTGAGGGCGTGCGGACCTGGCGTGGCGACGCGGGCGCGACTGCGACGGCAACGTACACCCGGACCAGGCTGCGTGCCGGGCAGACCTGAACCCGTCCTCATCTCGTGCGAGCGGGGAGGGCGGCTCAGGGGCACGAACAGGCCAGATCGACTGTTCGTGAGTCGGCTGCTCGACGACATCGCGCGCCACAAGATGGTGCGGGGCGTTCACCGCGGATGAGCGGTGCGAGTTCAGGACGGAGTTCGATGGAGGGATCGACAACCCCATGACCACGCTGACGTTTGACCAGTACTACCAGAAAGTGCTCGGCGGCTGGAACGGCAAGTGCATCGGCGGCACGGTCGGCATGCGCGGCGAGGCGTACAAGGGCCAGATGGAGTACGACTTCGCCCGGCTCAAGCCCGACGAGGTTATCCCCAACGACGACCTCGACGTCTCGATCATGTGGCTGCACACGATGGAGCGGCGGGGCATCCACGTCTCCTCCCCGGACCTGGTCGACGCCTGGATGGAGCACTGCTACTTCTCGATGTGCGAGTTCGGCTTCTTCAAGCAGAGTGTCCGGCGCGGGCTCCACCCGCCGCTCACCGGGCTCTACAACAACGGGTACTTCAACGAGTCCGGCGGCGCGCCGATGCGCCCGGAGCTGTGGGCATTCATCTGCCCCGGCAATCCGGACCTGGCCGCCGCCTACGCGGGCCAGGACGGCTGCATCGACCACACCGGCGACGCCGTCCTGATCCAGCAGTTTTACGCGGCTCTCCTCGCCACGGCATTCGTCGAGCCGAGCCTGGACAGAGCGGTCGCGCGGGCGATGCACATCCTGCCGGCCGAGTCCCGACCAGCGCGCACCGCGCGCTTCGCGATTGAGCTGCACGGCCAGCACGCCGACTATCGGGTGGCCCGCCGGCTGATGCTGCGCCGCTTCGGTCACACCGACCCGACCAAGGCGGTCATCAATCTTGGCCTCGTGATGATCGGCCTCCTGTACGGCGGCGGCGACTTCGCCACCTCTCAGATCATCACCAACAACTGTGGCTACGACACCGACACGACCTGTGGCACGGTCGGCGCCATCCTCGGCGTGCTCTCTGGCGACCAGGCGATCCCCCAGGAGTGGAAGGCGATCATCAGCGGCGAGTTCTCGATGCGGTTCCCACTGCCGCGCAGCCACACGATGGCCGACCTGACCCGGGAGACGTGTCGGGCGGGTGTCACCGTCGCCGAGGTGCTGAAGAGGCAGGTCGAGATCGTCGGAGTTCCCGATGACCTGGGCCGACTGCCGACGACGCTGCCGGCCAGACCCGCGACCATCGAGGTCTCCTACCCGGACAAGATCGCGCTGGGCGTCGGCGAATCCACGACGATCGACCTGACGGTCCGCTACCACCAGTCGACCCCCTTCGCCGGCTCGCTAGGGATCGCCGCGCCAGACCACCTCACGGTGACTCCCTCGTCGATCGCGGTGCGCTTCGAAGGGCCAGGCGAGCGACGGTTCGCGTTGCGGGTGTCGATGGCGGAGGGCCTGACCGAGATCGACGACGTCAACCTGCTGACGGCGACGCTGGCCGGGACTGGAGCCGCCGACGTGGTCCGGACGTTCGGGATCGTCGGCGCCATCCCGTTCGCCGTGTTCGGCCCCTTCTGGGACCCCTACGACCGTGCCCAGCCGACGAAGCCGACGCTGGAGAACAACTACGTGCCCCGGAGCGAGATGCTGTTCAACAGCTTCGCCGATATGGGCCACGCCTACCTGGACGAGGAGAGACTGGCCCAGGGCCTCGCGCTCGACGACCCCGCCCTCGAAACGGACGACCCCATCGACCCGCCCGGCCTCCTCTACGCCCGCGAGAACTTCATCTCGCTGGATCGGCTTTTCGGCTACGAGGGGTCGGCGATTTTCTACGTCGTCTGGGACTTTGTGAGCCCCGAGGAGGTCGACGCGCAACTGATGGTCGCCGGCCGCGACCCCCACCGGGTCTGGGTGAACGGCGAGCCGCGGGTGACCTCCGACCGATTCCAGGACTGGGCGCCCAACAACCGACGGAGGCCGCTCGTGCGGCTGCGGCAGGGGCGCAACCGGTTCGTGGCCAAGCTGTACCGGCTGGAGAACGCGACCGAGTTCTCATTCCACTTCCGCTACCCGAACCAGCCGAGCTACGGCGTGAACCGCGACAACATCCTCACCAACCTGACGTCGATCGTGCCAACAGGTTTGGAGGTGCTTGATTGAACGAGCCGAGGCGGGCTCTGGCCGGTCGAACCATCCTGGTGACCGGCGCGAGCAGTGGGATTGGTCGAGCGACGGCGCTGGCGTGCGCGGCCGAGGGCGCCGCGGTGGCGCTCGTCGGCCGACGGCGATCGGCGCTGGAGGAGGCCGCCGCGCAGATCGCCGGTGGCGGGCGTGCGGCCATCCTCTTGGCGAATCTGACCGACCGGTCGTCGGTCGAAGAGGCGTTCACCGCCGCGACCGAGACATTGGCTCCCATCGACGTCGTGATCCACGCCGCCGGCACGAACATCCGGGAGCGGGCCCTCTCGGTCCTCACACTCGCCGGCTGGGACGAACTCATCGCCACGAACCTTACCGCCGCCTTCCATCTGACGCAGGCCGCCGTCACGCGGATGCGCGGACGAGGGGGGCGGCTCATCTACATCTCGTCGCTGGCCGTCCAGCGGCCGGACGCCTCCGGCGTCGCCTACCAGGCGTCAAAGCATGGCCTCGTCGGTCTGGCCCACGGGACGATGCAAGAGGAGCGGGCGAACGGCATCCGCACGACCGTCATCTTCCCCGGCCTCACCGATACCCCGCTGATCTTGAAGCGTCCGGTGCCCACTCCGCCTGAAGTCCTGGCCCGGGCGCTCCAACCCGAGGACGTCGCCGCGGCCTGCGTGTTCGTCGCCGCACTCCCCGCCCGCGCCCACGTTCCCGAGCTTCAGCTTGCGCCGGCCGAGCTGTGACCGGTGACGGGGATTCGGGGGGCATAGGCGCTCACTTATGGTCACCTGGGGCACGAACAGTCCAGATGGACTGTTCGTGGGGCGCGGACCTCTCCCGCCGTTCCTGAGCCGAACCCGACGCGGGGAGGGGGATGGCGGCTCTCCCTCTCCGACGCGGAGAGGGGGTAGGGGGAGAGGTCTGCCCCGGTGC
>JACPQP010000023.1 GCA_016190465.1 Chloroflexota bacterium | reverse complement strand
GCCGTCGTCACCCGCGATGTCCCCGATTTCGGCCTGGTGTACGGCAATCCCGCCCGCCTGGTCGGCTTCGTCTGCGCGTGTGGCCAGCGTTTGGGCTTCCCACAGGCCGGCGCATCGCCCGATCAGGACGGGATGGCCACCTGCGCCTGCGGCCGCTCCTATGAGAAGCACGGCGAGAAGCACGGCCCTGGGGTAAGGGAGGTGAGGGAGATGGTCAAGGACATGTCTGCTGTTCCCGACACGAGCCCGAGCAGCGAGGATCGCCGTCCCTCGCCGGCCATCCCGTTCGTGGACCTGCGCGCCCAGCACGACGAGCTTCGCCCCGAGATCGAGGCCGCCATCCGGGACATCGTCGATCGCTCCTCGTTCATCGGCGGTCCCTACGTCGAGGGGTTCGAGCGCGAGTTCGCCGCCTATTGCGGCGCGGCGCACGCGATTGGCTGTGCCAGCGGCACCGATGCGCTCAAGCTCGCCCTGCTGGCGACAGGCGTCGAGCCGGACGACGAGGTGATCACCGTCCCCTTCACCTTCATCGCCACCGTCGAGGCCGTCACGCAGGTCGGCGCCCATCCCGTCTTCGTCGACGTGGATCCGACCACTTACACCCTCGATCCGAACCGCCTGGCCGAGTTCCTTGAGGTACGTTGCCGTCGCGTCGACGGCCGAACGATCGACGCGCGCACCGGCCGGCGAGTCACCGCCATCATCCCCGTTCACCTCTACGGCTTTCCGTGCGACATGTCGTCGATCCTGGCGCTGGCCGCGCGCTACCAGCTTCAGGTCGTCGAAGATGCCTGCCAGGCCCACGGGGCGATGGGGCGACTGACCTCACCCCCTGGCCCCCTCTCCGACACGGAGAGGGGGGACGACGCGGGAAGCGTAGGGGCAGGCCCCCGTGCCTGCCCCCCCTCCCCGTGTCGGGGAGGGGGGAAGGGGGGAGAGGTCGACTGCTCGCTGCTCTAGACGACAAGGTGCCATTTGCGCTATACAGTAGGGTGGCCCCCCGTGGCCGCCCCAGCAACAGGGAGGACACATGTCGCAACCGCTTCGCATTCACCCGGATCCAGGGGTCCACGATGCCGCAGTCCAACTGGACGCACTGCGAGCCGATGCCCTGCTCCTGTTCCTCACGCTCGGGGCCATCGGGTACGTGGCGTGGCATTACGCCTATATCTCGGTCTGGGCGACCGCCGATACGCTGGCGCGGGCCGACCGGATCTTCGTGGTCGCCGTGCCGTTGCTGGTGGGTGCGTTCGTCCTCCTGCCCCGGAGCCAGTTGGCCGCGACCGGCGTATGCGTGGGCGGGGGGCTACTGACTATCTCCTGGGCGCTCTACTCGTTGGACACGGTGCGGGGGGCGATCCTCTACGCGATGCTGGCGATGGTGGCAGCCATCGTCATCCACCCGCTTGGGGGGGCGCTCGTTGCCGTCGTTGCGGTTGGGCTTCTGGTGCTGCTCGGAACGGCTCGGCCTGGCCTGGTCGACCCGGTCGATGTGTGGTCCACAGCCGTCTTCGCCGGGCTCGCGGTCGCCGGAGTCTGGGTGCTGACGCGACACCTGCTCCTGGCGCTCAACTGGTATGTGAACAGCTTTGGCGAAGCGGAGCGCCGCACGCGCGAGGCCGAGGAGCACCGCGCGCAGCTCGTGCGGGCATGGAAGCAACTCGACGCTGCCTACTACCGCCTGGAGCGCGCGAACGCGGCGCTTCAACTGGCCTGGAAGGCTGCCGATGAGGCCGAACGCTCGAAGATGGAGCTTGCCCTGAACATCAGCCACGAGCTTCGGACCCCCCTGAATCTGATCGTTGGCTACAGCGAGATGATGATGACCTCCCCCGGCAGCTACGGGAATACGCCGCTGCCGACCCCCTATCGGGGAGACCTGTACGCGGTGTACTCCAGCGCGCAGCATCTGCTGGCGCTGACCGACGACGTGCTCGATCTGGCCCGGATGGAGGTGGGAAGCCTCGCCTTGCGCCGCGAGCCGGTTGACCTGGGGCAGGTCGTCCGAGATGCCGCCGCCCTGGTCCGGGACTACGTCGAGGCCAAGGGGCTCGAGCTGCGGCTGGAGCTACCCGAGGCCCTCTCCCCCTTGATGCTGGACCGCCTACGAATCCGCCAGGTGCTGCTCAACCTGCTCACCAACGCGGCCCGGTTCACCCAGCGGGGCTGGATCGCGGTCCAGGTGCTCCAGCGAGAGCACGATGTGCGGGTGGACGTACGCGACACGGGCGCCGGAATCGCTCCGGACGACCTGCCGCGCGTCTTCCAGCGGTTTGTCACCCGCCAATCGCCGGGTGGCGATTGGCAACGCGGCGTCGGACTGGGGCTGCCGATCAGCAAGCGGCTCGTTGAGATGCACGGCGGCACGATGGGAGTCGACAGTGCGCTCGGCGCTGGGACTACCTTCTGGTTCACGGTGCCATCAGTGCCGTCCGATGTCGACGTTGCCGCCGGCGGTTCCGTGGGCCTCAGCCCCGCCTACCTCCGTCCCTACCAGCCGGTGCTGGTGCTTGCCCAAACCCCGGCCGCTGTCGCTGGTCTGCTCCAGCGCCATCTCGAGGGCTGCCAGATCGAAGTGACGGATACCCTGGCCGAGGCCAGGGCGCTGGCTATGGAGGTGAAGGCTACCGCGATCATCACCGATCTCGATGCGCCCGACGAGCCGGCCAGCGAGTCGGTGCCGGTGTTCCGTTGCCCGCTCCCACGCTCCAGACGGATAGCGCAGGAGCTTGGCGTCGCCGACTATTTGATCAAGCCAATCTCCCGGGAGGCATTGGCGAGCGCTATCGGAGCGCTGGGCGATCGGGTTCGGCACGTGTTGATCGTCGACGACGATACCAGCTTCGTCCGGTTGCTGGCGCGTCTGCTCAACTCCGATGGGCACGAGTATGTGATCTCAACCGCGCACAACGGCGAGGAGGCACTGGCCCGGCTTCAGGTCGAGCGTCCAGACCTCCTGCTCCTTGATCTGGTGATGCCTGGTCTGGATGGGATTGGCGTGCTCAGCTCCATGGCGAACCAGCCGGAACTGGCGGGAATCCGCGTGATCATTATCTCAGCGCACGGGGACGACGGCGCCGTGCCACTTGGTCGTGAGCTTCGGGTCAGCAAGCCCGAGGGCTTTCACCTGGCCGAGCTAACTCGGCTCATTGCGGCGATGGTCGAGGTGATGGCTCCGGTCCGCGCGCATCTGAGCCCGCAGCCATCAGCGATCAGCAGTCAGTCGTCAGCTATCAGCCATCCGTAGTCAGTTCTCGGTCATCAGGAGCGCCAGGGACGAACGGGAACCACAGATGAACGCAGATAAACACAGACAAAAGAAGCTCCCCATCTGTGTCCATCTGCGTTCATCTGTGGTTACAAACTCCGTAACCCCGGGCCACTAACTGACGACCGCCTAGCGCTACTGATGACTGATAACTGATTACTGACGACTACCTAGAGTCCCGGCTGACGGCCGCCTGGCCGGTAGGGAGCCAGCGCTTCCAGAAGCGCAGCCTGGGTGACCGGCTTCGGGAGATAGCCAGTGGCACCGAGAGAACGAGCCACCTGGGGCTCGTAGAGGATCGAGCAGACGATGACCGGGATCTCCCGGGTCTCGGCGCGCGACCTCAGAGTGAGGAGGAGATCCCAGCCATCCTGCCCGGGCATCAGCACGTCCAGCAGGATGACGCTCGGCTGCATCTCCAGGACCAGGGAGTGCGCCTCCTGAACGGTCTGCGCGCCGACGACCCGCCAGCCGTGCTCGGCAACGTAGCGCGTGAGCAGATCGATGAAGCCCTGATGGTTGTCCAGGACCAGGACGACCGGAGGCTGGGCGACCGGCAGCCTCACCGCGGCCGTCCACCGCGCCTCACTCCCTACCCCCTCTCCCGCAGCGCGGGAGAGGGGGGGCGCATCACCCCATGCCTGCCGTTCCTGAGCCGGTCCCACAACGGGAGAGGGGGAGAGCAGCCGCCCTGTAGCCCCCCCCGTCCCCCCGGGTGGGGCCCGGCTCAGGAACGGCGGCAGGGGTAGAGGGGGGGGCCGCCCGGATGCAGGCACGTCGACGTGGCCGCCGATCGCCTCCGCCAGTCGCCGAGCCACCGCGAGCCCGGCCCCGGTCCGCCGGGCGGATTCCGCGGGCGCCGCGGCGACCGGTCCGGGTGAGGCGGCGAGCGTCACCTGGATCGCGTCTCCGAGCAGTTCGATCGAGATGTCGAGGGTACCTCCCGCACCGCGCTCAATCGCCGTGTTGAGGAGGCTGAGCAGGATCTGCCGGAGGGCGACCCGGTCGCAAAAGATGGGTGGGAGATCGGGCGGGACCCGAAACGACGACGCGACGTGGTTCTCCTCGCTGGCCGGGCGCAGGAGAGCGAGGAGGCCGGAGAGCACGTCGCCAAGGTTGATGCACTCGGGACACATCCGGGCCGCGAGCTGCTCGGTCTCGGCGTGGGCCAGGGACTCCCACGACTCGGACTCACTCGGCCGCGGCGCGCGATCCTGCCCCAGCCGCCACCGTTCCCATAGCAGGGAGGCGATCGCTTCCAGGGCGCGCGCGTGATCCTTGTGGTACTGGGTCTTGGCCAGGCCGAGCTGGTTCGACGCTTCGCCGGCGCTGTCGCCCTCGATGTACCGGAGCTCCAGGAGGCGATAGGTCCGCCAGGCGCGCGAATCGGCCGGCGTGCCGTCGACCGGACGGAGCGATCGGATGGCGTCGAGTAGCCCCTGGAGCAGGAGCTTGCCACGGAGGACCGTGTTGCTGGTCGACGGCGCGTCTACGAACTGCACCAGCGGGTGCCTCTGAAGGTAGGTCGCGTCGTACAGGTGAAGCAACGCGTCGCGGACGAGATCCGCAAACGCCTCTGGCGAGAGGTCAGACACTCGCTCGACCATGACCACACCTACAGAACTATCGGCGGAGTTTCGGCGGAGTTTCGAGGAACTCCAGGCCTTGGCGACGAAGGGATGCCCCGCTATCATCGCCGCCAAACGCATCTTAGCACATCGGAGCGATCGCACCCAAGCACCTTATTCAGACCAGCGATCAGCCGGCTCCCCTCTCGCGCAGCGCGGGAGGGGGACTCGCTCACCAGGGTAGGTATCGCGGTGGGGTGGGGCGCGTGCGCCAGGTTATTTCGATAATCTTCATTCGTCGCCGAGCACCCTCCTCGCCGATACCTACCCCTGCGGGAGGGGGACTCGGGGGTGAGGGGGGCGAAAGTGGTGTTGACATATCCTGGGCGAATGAAATATGATCGACGCCAGCCGGAGGCCGATCGAACGATTCAGGGTCAAGCAGATGTTGCCGAGGTGAGCCAGTGACCGCATCGAAAGCCGCGCACGCTCCGCCTCTCCAGGGTAGTCGCTCTCGGCTGAGCCAGTTGGTCGGGAGCGGGCCCACGCGCAGCCAGACGATCTTTGGCTGGATCTGGCTTACCCCCATCCTGCTCTACTTCGCGTACTTCTCGTACTATCCCATCTTCTCCGCCCTCTCCATGAGCTTTCACCGCTGGTCGCTCACCATTCCCGAGCGCCCATTCATCGGCCTGGGCAACTACGTCTGGGTGTTCAACGATCCCACATTCTGGATCTCCCTGACCAACACGCTCTACTTCGCGGCGGTCTACGTCGCGGCCTGCCTCGTCCTTGGGCTGGTCCTGGGAACGCTGATCTTCAGCTTCCGAGAGCCCTTCAAGAGCATCATGCAGACCGTGGTTTTCCTGCCGGTGATGACCTCGATGGTGGTGGCGGCCCAGGTGTGGGACCTGATGTACATGCCGGGCTACGGCATTCTCAACTATCTGCTGGGGTTCGTCGGCCTGGGGCCCTACATGTGGCTCCAGTCACCCCAAACCGTGATGCCCGCGATCATCATCTTGAGCGTCTGGAAGGGCCTCGGCTACTTCGTGGTGCTGTTCATCGCCGGCTTGACGACCATCCCGTATCACCTGTACGAGGCGGCGTCGATCGACGGCGCTTCGCCGTTTCAGGCCTTCTGGCGGATCAGCCTGCCGCTGCTCACGCCGACAACACTCTTCTGCCTGGTCACGGGGAGCATTGGCGCGTTTCAGGTCTTCACGCAAGTCTACGCCACGACCCGCGGCGGCCCGGGCAAAGCGAGCCACGTGCTTCTGCTCTATCTCTACGACCACGGGTTCCGGTTCTTCGAGATGGGCCGAGCCTCGGCGATCGCGTTCATCCTGTTTGGCCTGGTCCTGATCGTTACGCTCATCCAACTGCGCCTGCTGCGAAGCCAGTTTCAGTATTAGGCGAGCTGGGAGGAGATCGAGATGGCGAGTATTGCCCTCCAGGCGACGAGACGCTCCACCCGGGTGTCGAGCCAGCGGCTTGGCCTCGGCGCGCTGAAGGCGGCGCTGTGGGTGGCTCTGGCGGTCGTGATGCTCTTTCCCACCTACTGGGGGCTGATCACGTCCTTCAAGCCACCCCACGAGCTCAATACCGATCCACCGATCTTCTGGCCCCAGCAATGGTCGATCGTGGAGAACTACAGCTTCGTTCTCACCCAGATCCCCATCGCTCGCTACTATCTCAACAGCTTCTACGTCGCGGCGGTGAGCACGCTGGCCGTCCTGTTCACCAGTTCGCTCGCGGGGTACATCTTCGAGGAGATCGACCTGAAGGGGAAGGAGTACCTGTTCATGGGGATCATCGCCACCATGATGGTGCCCTTTCCGGTGCGGATGATCCCGCTGTACATCATCTTCCGCGACCTCCACCTGGTGAACACGCTTGCTGGCCTGTACCTGGGGGCGCTCACCAGCGCCTATGGCATTTTCCTGATGCGGCAATTCATGAAGACAGTCCCCCGGGAGCTGTTGGACGCGGCGCGGATCGACGGCGCGGGGGAGTTCAGCATCTTCGCCCGCATCGCGATGCCCCTCTGCACCGCCCCGCTGGCCGCCCTGGGGATCTTCCACTTCATGTACGAGTGGGACCAGTTCGTCTGGCCGCTCTTGATGATCGACGACGGGGACCTGCGGACGCTTCCGCTGGGTCTGGTCGCCTTTCGGACCGGTTTTGGCGTCCAGGACTGGCACAAGATCATGGCGGGGGCGATGATGGGTATGATTCCCGTGATCATCGTCTACCTGCTCGGTCAGCGGCACTTCGTTCGGGGGATAACGCTCACCGGTCTCAAGTCATAACTTCCGCGGGAGGTGAACAGAATCAGAATAGTCTACCCGGCACCTCGGGTCGTCGACGAAACAGAGAGTACAGGGAAAGAGTAAAGGGGAAAAAGGAGAATTGGCATGACTCAACAGACCAGGCGCCTGACTCGTCGCGAATCTCTGCGCCTTGCGGCCGGTCTCGCCGCGGGGGCGCTGCTGGCCGCCAGTTGCCAGCCAGCGCCCACGCCGACCCCGCCACCGGCCCCGACGAAGGCTCCGGCGCCCGCCGTGCCGCCCCCGACTCAGGCGCCGGCACCCGCCGCGCCGACGGCGACGGCGGCACCGAAGCCCGCCGCGCCGGCTCCGACCACCGCACCGGCCAAGCCTGCGCCGGCCCCGACGACCGCTCCGGCTCCGGCCGCCAAGGCGCCGGCCGCCGCAGGGAAGGTTCGCCTGAAGTGGTGGAGCCATCCCTACAAGGCCTGGAATGACGAGCTGACCCGCCAGAAGATCACGTACGAAGGGATGAATCCCTCGATCGAGATCACCTACACCGTGGTGGCCTATGACGAGCTCTATACGAAGTTCACCACGGCGATGCTGGCCGGCACCGGTCCCGAGCTCATGGGAGCTCAATCGACGATGACCCCGAACTTGATGGCCGGCAACTGGTTGGCCGAGGCGCCGAAGGAGGTAGCCGACGACATCAAGACGAAGTTCTTCCCGGTCTGCGTTGAAGGCGTCAACTTCAACGGGAAGATCTACGGCTACAACCAGCACATCGGCGGCATCCTGCCGATCATCAACACCGAGGCGTTCGAGGCGGCCAAGGTTGAGGCCCCGAAGAGCTGGGCGGACATGCTGAAGCTGACCCAGACGTTCGACAAGCAGTCTGGAGGCAAGTACACGCAGGCCGTCGGCAACTTCCCCTACACGAGCTGGGTGCCTTTTGTCACCTGGGGCACCATCCTCAAGAGCATGGGCGGGGATATCCTGTCCGACGACGCCAAGAGCATCGCCCTGAACAACGACATCGGCCGCGCGGCGACCGAGGAGTATCTGAAGTACGTTCACCCGGAGATGGGCGCCGAGAACGACACCTTTGGTCAGGGCAAGAGCTTCGTGTACTTCCGGGGCCCCTGGATCAAGGCCTTCCTCGACACGCAATTCCCCAAGCTCAAGTACAAGGCGATACCGGTCCTCCAGGGCTCCAAGGCGCGGATCCAGAAAGACTACGTCTGGAACTGGGTCATCAGCAAGGCGGCCACCGACGCCCAGAAGGAGGCCGGCTGGACGTTCCTGGGGTGGCTGAACAACGTCGCCAACCAGGTGTCGATGGTCAAAGCCTCCGCCCTGATTCCGACGACCAAGGCTTCGCTGGAGCACCCTGACGTGGCGAACGACCCCTGGGTGAAGACCTTCGTCGGGGAGCTGGCCTACAAGACCGAGTATGCGGGCAGGATCAGCAACTGGGTGCAGGTGGAGAAGGTCGTCAACGACGAGTTGGCGCTCCTGGCCACGAAAGTCCAGTCGGTGAACGACACCCTGAAGAAGATCGAGACGGAGGGCAACAAGCTCCTGAAGGAATCCAAGGTCTTCGTATAGCACCACCCAAGCGGCGAGAGGGCGACGGGGCGTATCGGCGACGGGGAGACGGAGCGGCCGGGGTCGACGCCCCGTCGCTCCACGCCCCGTCGCCGATACACCCCGTCGCTCCACGCCTGGTCGCCCCGTCGCCGGGGGGGCGCCCGGTCGGGGGGACGGGGCGGGGAGCGAGGAGAGAGCGTGGGAGACTTGAG
>JACPQP010000211.1 GCA_016190465.1 Chloroflexota bacterium | reverse complement strand
GGGGGGAGCCGCTACCCCCCCTCCCCGCGTCGGGTCCGGCGCAGGAACGGCGGGAAGGGGGGAGAGGTCGGCCCCCTGGTCAGGTTCCATCCGAGTTGCTGCTGGGGTTGGGGCCCTTCCGCGCCACCCGTGTGATACGGTTTGTGGGAACCGGGGAGCGCGGCCATCGCGGCCGCGAGAGGCAGGCGAGACGCCTGCGCTCCCAGGCTCGTTCGGGGAGAGGGTGTATGGAACCGAGATTCGCGGGAAAGGTCGCCATCGTCACCGGCGCCGGGCAGGGCATCGGCCGAGCTATCGCGTTGAGGCTAGCGCAAGAGGGGGCCGCCGTCGTGGTGGCCGAATACCAGGCGGAGACCGCCGCGAGCACGGCGGGAGAGATCGAGGCGCTGGGGCGGCCGAGCCTGGCCTACCCCGTCGACGTGGCCCGGGTGGAGGCGGTGCGCCAGATGGTCGCGGATGTCGTGGCTCGGTTTGGGCGCATCGACATCCTGGTCAACAACGCAGGTGTGATGCAGACCAGGCCGATGATGGACCTGACCGAAGCCGACTGGGACCGGGTCGTCGAGGTCAACCAGCGCGGCCTCTTCTTCTGCTTGCAGGCCATCGCCGCGCAGATGATCCGACAGGTGCCCGAGGAGGTGCGAGCGGCGGGGCGAGCGGATCGCAGCTATGGCAAGATTGTCAACCTCTCCTCGGTCGCCGGCCGGCGCGGCCGCCCACTCGCCACCTCGTACGCCGCGGCCAAGTCCGCCGTCATCAGCATCACCCAATCGGCAGCGCTGGCGCTCGCCCCGTACAACATCAACGTGAACGCGGTCTGTCCCGGCCTGGTCCCGACGCCCATGTGGCACCAGATCGACCTGGACCGCGCGCGTCTCTTCGGTCTTCAGCCGGGCGAAGCGATGGCCTCCTTCGTCGAGACGATCCCGCTCAAGCGAGCGGCCCGCCCGGAGGACATTGCCAGCGCGGTCGCCTTCCTCTGTTCGGCCGACGCCGACTACATCACCGGCCAGGCCTTGAATGTCGACGGCGGCCTCGAGATGGACTGAAGCGGATTGCGATTGGAGGCTTCATGAAGATCAGCGCCATCGACACCTTCCTCGTCGAGTGCAGCGGGCGCAACCTGGTGTTCGTGAAGGTGCGCACTGACGAGGGCATCCACGGCATCGGCGAAGCGTACTCCTGCGGCCCCGACGACGCGACCGTGGCGGTCGTCAAGGACTTCGAGACCTGGCTGGTCGGCCGCGACCCGCGCGAGGTCGAGCGACTGTGGCAGCTCATGGTCAACGGCTCGCGCTTCCCGGGCGGCACGGTCGTCAACGCGGCGATCAGCGGCATCGAACAGGCGCTCTGGGACGTCAAGGGCAAGGCCCTCGGCGCGCCGGTCTACGAGCTGCTCGGCGGCCGCGCGCGCGACCGCGTTCGGGTCTACCAGAGCCCCCACGGTCGAACGCCGGAGGAGCTGGCGGAGAACGCCGTCAGGCTGGTCGAGCGCTACGGCTACACGGCCCTGAAGATCGGCCCCCACCCACCGGACAGCGACCGGATGCCGACCAACGCCGTCGTTCGTGGCGCCGTGGCCCGGCTGGAGGCCGTGAGGCGGGCCGTTGGGCCAGACGTCGACGTCGGCCTGGATCCCCACGCCAGGATCTTCGAGCCGGTCCGGGCCCTCCAGATGGCCGAGGCGCTCAAGCCCTACGACCCGCTGTTCTTCGAGGAGCCGCTCCGGCCCGAGAACATCGACGCGCTCGCCGAGCTCAAGCGGCAGGCGCCGATCCCCATCGCCACCGGCGAGATGCTCTACACGAAGTTCCAGTTCCGCGACCTCCTGGTCCGGGGCGCCGCCGACATCATCCAGCCGGACATCTGCGTGGCCGGCGGCATCCTCGAGCTCAAGAAGATCGCCGCGATGGCCGAGGCGTTCTACGTCACGGTCGCGCCGCATAACCCGATGGGGCCGGTGGCGACCGCGGCGAACGTGCAACTGGCGGCGTGCATCCCGAACTTCCTCGTGCTCGAGTACATCCCCGACGACGCGCCGCCGCGGCGTGACCTGGTCCGCGAGCCGCTGGCCGTGCGGGACGGCTACATCGAGGTGCCCCGCCAGCCGGGGTTGGGCGTGGAGTTGAACGAGGATGCCTTCGAACGCTACCCGTCTCGTCGCTGGCATCGCGCGTTCCCGTTTCGACCGGACGGGTCCATGGGGTTCATTTAGGGGGTCGTGGGGGGCACCCCCAGACTCCCGCCCTACTGGCGGATTTCCCCTCTTCCCCTGCCCGCCGTTCCTGAGCCGGGTCCCACCAGGGGAGAGGGGGGAGCTGTGCTCCTTCCCCTTGCTTGGGGGCCCAGCTCATG
>JACPQP010000186.1 GCA_016190465.1 Chloroflexota bacterium | reverse complement strand
GTTCACCTGCGTCCCGGGAAGGTCCAGGACGGGCTCCGCCCGTCCTGGCGGGGTTTGGGGTGTCCCCAAAACCATCAAAAACTTTCTGATACCTACTTACTGCGGCGCCCTGGACGGGGCATTTCGAGGAGCATAGGAGAGGGTAGACATGGAAAGACACGAACAGCGTCTTACGCGGCGTCAGGTGCTCGGAGGTGTTGGCGCGGGGCTCGGGGCGATCCTCCTGGCGGCGTGCGCCCAACCACAGCCGACTCCCCAGCCGCCTGCGCCGACTCCGAAGCCGGCCGAGGTGAAGCCGGCAGCCCCACCCCCGCCACCAACTCCGACTCCGCAGCCAGCGGCGGCGAAGCCAGTAGCGACCGCCCCGCCGGCTCCCACTCAGGCGCCGGCACCGGCCCAGCCAGCGGCCACGAAGCCGCCGGCGGCCAAGGGGGCGACGCAGGTGAGGTTCTCGGTGTGGTTCGATCCAAATGACCAGTTGGTCAACGAGAAGATCGCCGAGGAATTCAACAAGAGCCAGGAGAAGATTCAGGCAATCCCCGAGCACTGGGTGGGGAACTACTACCAGAAACTCCAGACCCAACTGGCCGGCGGTGTCGCGCCGGACATCATCTACACGCAGAGCTGGCTGTGGCAGCCGTTCATGGCCAGGGGTGTGATCGTGGAGCTGGATGCGCTACGCCAGCGGGACAAGTGGAACCAGCCCTGGCCCGATCTCGAGCTGTACAACATCCAGATGAAGGCCAGCGGCAAGACCTACGTGCAGCCTGCCGATGTCGGTACCATGGTTATGTTCTACGCGAAGGATCAGTTCGACAAGGCCGGGGTGAAGTACCCGACCGACGACTGGACCTACGAAGAGTTCGTCGAGTTGTCCCGGAAGCTGACCCGGACGGAGGGCGGCACCAAGTACTACGGCTACCAGACCTGGCAATGGTACAACCGGATGGCACCCTGGATGCGGATGACCGGCGAGATGGAGTGGGACTCGGTCTACAACCCGCGGAAGGCGTCGTGGGATCAGCCGGGCATCATCTCGGCCTGGCAGTTCCAGGTGTACGATGCCCTCAACACCTTCAAGGTCAGCCCGACCCCCGCCGACATGGCCGGCGGCGCCAACCAGATCCAGAGCGGCAACGTCGCCATGAAGATCGAAGGTCCCTGGATGCTCTACCTCATGATGGGATCGCAAGCCAAGCGGGTGGGAGGCACGCCGTTCGACGTCGTGCTGATGCCCAAGGGAAAGGACGGCAAGCGGGTCCACATGGGGTTTGTCGACGGCCACTACATCTTGAAGTCGAGCCAGAACCAGGACCAGGCGTGGGAGTTTCTCAAGTACTTCGGCGGGGAAGCGGGCCAGAAGCGCGTGGCCGAGGGCGGTCGCCAGCCGAACACGCCGGAGCTGAACCGGAAGTACTGGGTGGAGACCGTGCAGCAGAAGTTCAACTTCAAGAACGCCGACGCCTTCGTGAAGGCCTTCGACACCGGTGTCATCCACCTGGTCGGCGAGGTCACGGACGCGATGCTCAACGCCGAGGCCGGTCTTCAGGCCGGCATCGAGGCCATGGTCGCCGGGCAGAAGAAGGCCACGGAAGTCATCCCCGACGTCAACAAGAAGATCCAGAAGTACCTGGACGACTACTGGGCGAAGCGCAAGTAGCCTGCGGACCTCTCCCCCCTGGCCCCCTCTCCGCGTCGGAGAGGGGGCCAGGGGGTGAGGTCTGTACCCCGTCGCCATTCACGGAGCGAGCGCCGCTTGCCGATAGCCCGCCGGTGCCGGACAATCAGGTGATGGCGCGGGGCGGGCCGCGAGGAGGCAACCCATGATGATGACCAGTCGAGAGATTGTTCAGCGGGCGATCGAGTTCCGCGATCCCGAGCGAATCGCGCTCATTTTCCCCCAGCTCGGGTTCAGCGACACCTTTGGTGTCCGCTACCAGACGGCCGCAGGATGGCAGCCCTCGTGCGAGTTCGAGGACGAGTGGGGCTGCGTCTGGGAGAAGACCGAGATCCCGAATATGGGCCAGCCGACTACCCCGGTGATCAAGGATTGGGGCGATCTGGCCACCTACCGGTTTCCGGACCCCCACGCGCCCGGGCGTTTCGACCACGCCGAGGCGCAGCTCGCGCAGGCCGGTGACAAGTACGTGGTCGGTGGCTGCGGGTTTACGCTGCTCGAGCGGGCCAAGTACCTGCGCGGGTTTGCCGAGCTGCTGGAGGACCTCTACCTGGCGCCAGAGAAGACCCACTACCTGCTCGATCGCATCCTCGAGTTCCAGCTCGGCATCGTCGACGGCTACCGCCAGTTCAATCGAGCGGGTGACAGGATGTTTCACGGCATCATGATGAGTGACGACTGGGGAACCCAGCTCGGCCCGATGATCAGCCTTCCCCTCTTTCGCGAGTTCTTCAAGCCACGCTACGAACGGCTCTTCGCGGCGATCCACGAGATCGGCTGTCACGCCTGGCTGCACTCCTGCGGGCGGATCAATGCCTATCTCCCGGACTTCCTCTCCATCGGGCTGGACGTCATCAACCCTCAGCAGCCGAACGTCCTGGGGATCGAAGAGGCGGGGCGTGAGTTCGCGGGCAGGATCTGTTTCGACACCACGGCAGACATCCAGACGACGATGCCGCGCGGCGACGCCGACGAGATCCGGGCAGAAGCCCGGCGGATCTGGGAGCACTGGGGTGGACCGCACGGGGGGTTGATCATCCGGGACTACAGCGACTATCCGGGGATCGGGGCCGCGCCGGCGAGCCGGCTGGTGCTGTTCAGGGCGTTCTGGGAGCTGGGGGCCGGTGGCGATCTACCGGAAGTGGTCGCCTAGGAAGAGATGCGATGGAACGGAGAGCTGTGGTGAGCAGAGGTCGCCGGCTGGGCGGGCGCCTCTCCTGGAAGGAAGCTACCGAGGGGCGCTTGTTCGCGCTCCCATTTGCCCTGGGGTTCCTGCTGTGGTGGGCCTACCCGATGGGCTACTCGATCTATCTGACTGTCCAGGACTGGGACCTCATCACTCCGCCGAAGTTCGCGGGCCTGGAGAACTTCGCGAAGCTCCTCGCCGACCCCCAGGTGGCGCTCTCCTTGTCCAATACCGCCTTCTACACCTTCCTGGGAGTGCCGATCCACCTGGTCGTCGCGCTGGCGCTGGCGCTGGCGCTCAACGTCTCCCTGCGCGGCGTCGCGTTCTACCGGACCGTCTTCTACCTGCCCTCGATCACGCCGGTGGTCGCCAGCGCGGTCGTCTGGACGCAGATCTTTCACCCGGAGTTCGGGATGCTGAACGCCTTTCTGGGGCTGTTCGGCGTTCCGCCGGTCAAGTGGCTGTTCGAGCCGGCCATCGCCAAGCCCGCCTTCATCTTTATGACGACCTGGACAGTCGGGCCCCAGGTGGTCATCTTCCTGGCCGGACTCCAGGCCGTGCCGGAAACCCTCCACGAGGCCGCGCAGATCGACGGCGCCACCATCTGGCAGCGGTTCCGGCTCATCACCCTGCCGATGCTGTCCCCCATCATGTTCTTCAATCTGGTCGTCGGCATCATCGGCAGCTTCCAGGTATTCACCAGCGCCTTCGTGATGACCGCCGGTGGCCCGCAGAACGCCACCCTCTTCACGGTGCTGTACCTGTACCGGAACGGCTTCGAGTATTTCAAGATGGGCTACGCGGCGGTGTTGGCCTGGATGCTCTTCTTCATCATCGTTTTCTTCACGATCGTCCAGTTCAGACTGGCCAGTCGCTGGGTCTACTACGAGGGATCGAAGCACTAACCCGGAGGGCGTGGAAATGGCCGAGCTGGCGGTAAATGAGGTCGGGCGAGGGCGAGAGAAGACCGCGCTCTGGCCGCAAACCCTCTCGGGCAGGCGATTGCTGGGCCACGGCGCGCTGCACCTGGCTCTGGTCGCCGCGGGGATCACCTTCCTGGTGCCCTTCTTCTGGGTGGTCTCCACCTCGTTCAAGCTCCCCGGCAAGGTTTTCACTTACCCCATCAAGTGGATTCCGGACCCCTTCATGGAGAGCAACTATCCGGATATGCTCCGGCTCGTGGAGATCGCGGGTCGGCCAGGGATGCTGGTCTTTGCCCAGAACACGATGATCATCGCGGTGCTGGCCACCCTGGGCACGCTGGTTTCCTGCGCCTTTGTGGCCTACAGCTTCGCCCGGCTGCGCTGGCCCGAGCGCGACCTCGCCTTCTCGGCCTGCCTGGCGACGATGATGCTGCCGGGGGTGGTCACCCTGGTGCCGACCTTCCTGATCTTCCGGGATCTTCATTGGCTGGATACCCTGCTGCCGCTGATCGTACCTCCCTGGTTTGGCATCAACGGCTTCTACGTGTTCCTGATGCGCCAGTCTTTCCTGGGGCTACCGTACGAGCTGGAGGAGGCTGCTCGGGTCGACGGGGCGAGCAGCCTGCGGATCCTCTGGCAGATCATGATGCCGCTCTCGGGCCCGACGGTCGCCACCGTGGCCATCTTTTCGTTCCTCCATCACTACAACGACTTTATGGGGCCGATGATCTACCTGAGCTCGAACCGGAACTACACGCTGTCGCTCGGCCTGTACATGGTCCAGGGTCGATACGGCACCAACTGGCCCATGGTGATGGCGGCATCGACCGTGGTGATCCTGCCACCCCTCATCGTCTTCTTCCTGGCCCAGCGGTACTTCATCCGCGGCATCCAGCTCTCGGGCATCGCGGGCCGCTGAGTAGGTCTATGACTCCTCGCGAGCGTCTCCTCGCCGCCCACCGTCACCAGTTGCCCGATCGACTGACGTGGGCGCCGTACATCAGAACCTGGCTGCGCGCCCAGGAGCGGGCTGGTGATCTGCCCGAGGAGCTGCGCGGCCTCGGCTACTATGATGCGCTCCGCAAGCTCGGGCTGGGCATCTTCGACAAGCGCGGACCGGTGGTCGAGACCGTCTGGCCGAACGTCAACAAGGTGGAAGAGGAGTTCGCCGGCGGCAAGCGGATCCGGTAGGAGACCCCGACGACGAGCGAACCGGGTCAAGCCACCACGACGTCGACGCTGCTCTCGCGTGCGGCGCGGGCCAGAGCCTCCAGGTGCTCCCGTGCGGGCACCGGAAGCCCTCCCGCCCGGTAGCTCAGCCCCAGGCTGCGGTACTTCCCCTCGGCCAGCCGATGGAATGGCAGGAGCACCAGTTGCCTGACATTCGCGAGGCCGCTGGCGAACTGGGCAATGGCGACGATCTCGTCGACGCTGTCGTTGACGGTCGGCACGACCGGCACGCGGGCGATGATCGGTATGCCGAGCGCATCCATCCGGCGGACGTTCGCCAGGATCCGCTCGTTGGCCGCTCCCACGTGCTGCCGATGTCGCCGTGAGTCCATCAGCTTCACGTCCACGAGCGCCAGATCGGTCGCCGAGAGCACCAGCGCCAGATCCTCCCAGGGGCAATTGGCCGCGGTCTCGACGGCGGTGTGGACATCCTCGGCGCGGCAGGCCGCGAGGATCGCGTGCGAGAACTCGGCCTGAAGAGCCGGCTCGCCCCCCGAGAGCGTCACCCCGCCACCCGTCGCCCGGTAGAACTCCCGGTCCCGCAGCGCTTCCCCCACGACCGCCTCGACCGACATCCGCCTCCCGGCCATGGTCAGGGCCTGTGAACAGCAGACCGTCGCGCAGCGACCGCAGCCGTCGCAGCGGTCGCGCAGGAGCACGTGCTGATTCGCGTGCACCACGTGCGCCCCGGTCGGACACACTTCGGCGCACCGGCCACAGTGGATGCAGTGCTCGGGGTAGAATTGGAGATCGGGCCGGGGCCGGATCGACTCGGGGTTGTGGCACCAGAAGCAGTGGAGGGTGCAGCCCTTGAGAAAAACCGTGGTCCTGACCCCCGGCCCGTCGTGGATGGAGAACCGTTGAAGGTCGAAGACGATGCCATCCATCCTTGACGTCCTGCGGGGATGCGCGAGTTGACAACGCGCTCAGGGGTGACCATAATCGAGCGAAGGCTCGTTGTCAAGAGTGGTTCGGGCGAGCGAGGCGATCGGCGTGCTGCCGACTGATCGCCGCCCACCGGAAGCTGGTGAAGGGAGGGAAGGCAGTGGCCACGCTCGTTCAGGGACGGGAGATCATCCGGACGCCGACGCCGCGGGTGCGACGCCTGCTGGACAGGTACCTGCACGCCGATATCCAGGTCTGCGTGCAGCGGGCCCGCTCTGTTACGGAACAGGCCCGGCGAGAGGCTTTTCCGTTCGAGCCGGCGATCGTGCGGCACGCTCGGCGGCTGGCCCACATCCTGGAGAACCTGGACATCACGATCTGGCCCGACGAACTGATCGTGGGGGCGCCGACCAGCAAGCACTTTGGCGCGTTCATCTACCCGGAGCTTGGCGACCTGGGGATCGGCAGGTCGTCGCCCGACGATGACCCCGACCGCATCGGTGGACGGGTTGCCGAAGAGCTGCGCCACATCCGGGAGCGCGACCACATCCCGATGCTCGCCACCGACGAGGAGATCGCCGAGATCGCGGAGATCGCCCGGTTCTGGCCGGACCGGGGCATCGGCAGTCTCGTCGATCGCTACCTCCCACCCACGGTTGCCGCGCTGTCCGCCAGGGACGGTCTCTTCTCCCGGGGCTTCGTGGCCCACACTCACATGGTCGTGAACGTCTCCCGGATCCTGACGCTGGGCTGCGCAGGGGTGATCGCCGGCTGCGACGCGAAGCTGGCCGAGCAGGACGGGGGCCGCCTGGTCCCGGCCGCGCTGCTGGAGACCAGGAGCTTCTATCAGGCCGTGAAGATCGCCTGCCAGGGTCTGATGACCTATGCCCGCCGCTGCGCTCGGAAGGTCCGCGAGGCCGCGGCGACCGAGCCTGACCCGGTCCGCCGCGCGGAGCTGGAGCAGATCGCCGCGATCTGCGAGCGCGTGCCGGCCAAACCGGCTCGCACCTTCCACGAGGCGCTCCAGTCGCAGTGGTTCCTCCAGATCGGCATCGTCAACGAGGACTGCCTCCGCGGGATGGACCCGGGCCGGATGGATCAGTACCTCTTCCCGTTCTACGAGCGCGACGTCGCGGCTGGCCTTTTGACTGAAGACCAGGCGGTGGAGCTGCTGAGCTGCCTCTGGCTGAAGATGTCGCAGTTTCTGGACGTGCGCCGCGACAGCTCCGACATCCACGGCAGCGGGCTCGGCGGCCGCCACGCCGTCACCATCGGCGGCGCGAAGCCCGATGGGAGCGATGCCACGAATGCCCTCACCTTCCTGGTCCTGCGGTCGGTGGGCGAAGTCAAGTCCCGCCAGCCCAACCTGTGTGCGCGACTGCATCGAGACTCACCGGCCGAGTACCGGGACGCGCTGGGCGAGGTGATCAAGACCGGCGGAGGGCTGCCGGGCCTGTTCAACGACGAGCGGATCGTGCCGATGCTGGCCGGCCGTGGCCTGGCGATGGAGGACGCCCGCGACTACGCGATGGTTGGCTGTGTCGAGCCCGTTTCGGCCGGGCGCACCTGTGGCGGCACTGCCGTGGCCCGCGTGAACCTGGCGATGGCCCTCGAGCTCGCGCTATACGACGGCGACGTGCCTTACTACCGCGAGCAGATCGGCCCACGGACCGGCGATCCGGCCACCTTCACCTCGATAGATCAGGTGGTCGAGGCCTTCCGCCAGCAGGTGGCCTTCCTGGTCGAGAAGATGATGCTGGGCATCCACGCCCTCCACCTGGCCCACCGTGACTACCACCCCGACCCGCTCTTCTCGGTAGTCCTGGACGATTGCCTGGAGCGCGGGCTCGACAACACCCGCGGCGGCGGCCGCTATTCGCTCGCCGGCATCACCTCGCTGGCCCTGATCGACGTGGGCGACTCCCTGGCCGCCATCGATCAACTGGTCTTCGAGGAGAGGTCGGTCACCATGGCCGAGCTGCTCCAGGCCCTCCGCGACAACTTCGTCGGCCACGAGTGGCTCCATCAGACCATCATGAACCGCGTCCCCAAGTACGGCAACGACGTGGACGCGGTGGACCGGTTCACCCGCATGGTCGGGGAGATCCTGGGCAGGGAGATCCGCAAGTATCCAAACCCCATCGATCCCCGAGGCGGGTTCACGGCCGGCATGTGGTCCATGACCACGCACACTCGCGGCGGCTGGGGCCAGTATACCGGCGCGCTGCCCAGTGGGCGCAAGGCCGGAGAGGGGTTCACCAACGGCGTATCGCCGATGGATGGCCAGGAGCGCAAGGGGCCGACCGCGGTGCTGCGCTCGGGGGCCAAGCTGAACTACGATCTGCTGGACAACGGCGTGGCCCTCAACCAGAAGTTCACGCCCTCGACGCTGGCGGGTCCAACTGGCACCCGGATCCTGAGCGGGATGATCCAGGCCTACTTTGCGTTGGGCGGGCAGCAGGTGCAGTACAATGTGGTCGACCGGGCGATGCTCCTCGACGCGCAGAAGAACCCGGGCCGCTACCCGGGCCTGTTGGTGCGGGTGTCGGGCTATTCCGCCCACTTCGTGCACCTGAACAAGGAGATGCAGGACGAGATCATCAACCGCACCGAGTTCAGCGTGTAGTGCGAGTGCCGAGTGCTGAGTACTGAGTATGGAGAGGCCAAGTAGGTCTCGGAAAGTTCACCTGCGTCCCGGGAAGGTCCAGGAAGGGCGGAGCCCGTCCTGGCGGGGTTTGGGGTGTCCCCAAAACCATCAAAAACTTTCTGATACCTACTCAGTGCTCATCTTGATGGGCCAGGCGAGTCGCCGGACGTGCGGCCGACGATGACCGAGGGAACACGCCTCGCCGCGGGCCCGATGTCCTCACCGCCGTTGTGGCGGGTGGGACTGCTCATCGGTCTGGCGACTGGCGTTTTCTCCGGGCTTCTGGGCATCGGCGGCGCGGCGATTCTCATCCCGGGGATGGTCGAGCTCATGGGCCTGCGCCAGCACCGGGCCCACGGGACCTCGCTCCTGGTGATGGTCCCCGCGGCCGCGCTGAGTGCGGTCGTCTACACCCTCAGTCACCCGCTGGACTGGGGGCTCGTCGCCCTGTTCTCGGCAGCCAGCATGGTCGGCGCGGTCATCGGCGCTCGGTTGATGATGCGCCTGCCCGCGCCGACGCTGAAGCGGCTGTTCGGGGTTTTCCTGCTCGTCGTGGCAATCCGGATGCTCATCAGCTAAATGATCCGGCGCTCACTGCGTTGGGCCGGAGCTTCCCCCTATTCCCTGCCCTTTCCCCCAGCAGCGGGGGAAAGGGGGTCGCGGCCGGGGCGGCAGCGGCGGGTTGGTCGGGCATCACCACGCTGGTCGACAGCGGTCGAATGCTCCATGGCCCGGACCGGACAGGAACCGCAGATGAACGCGGATAAACGCAGATACCTAGTCAGGCTATCTGCGTTCATCGGCGTTCATCTGCGGCTATCTGAGGTTGCTGGGGCCGGCGAGCGAAAAGCACGCCCGGAGCCGGATTATTTAGCCGGCGGACGCGGCGACACGGCGACGGGGGAGACGCGGAGACGTGGCGACGGGGAGGACGCTCCCCGCGTCCCTCTTCTCCGCGTCTCTGCATCCGGGAGGGTGACAGGATGGATTTTCGTCTACTGGGCGAGATCGTGCTGGGGCTGCTGGCCGGTCTGGCCAGCGGTCTGCTCGGCATCGGCGGGGGGCAGATCCTGATCCCTGGAATGGTGTTTCTCCTGGGGACCGACCAGAAGGTCGCCCAGGGAATATCGCTGGCGTTCATCGTGCCGACCGCCATCGCCGGCGCGACGACCCACTGGCGGCGCGGCAACGTGGCGCCGCGGGTGGCCCTCGTCATCATCCCCGGCGCGCTCGTCGGGGGAGTGCTGGGCGCCTCGCTGGCCCAGGTGCTCGACAGCGCGACCCTGCGGCGTCTCTTCGGGCTCTTCCTGCTCTATATGAGCATCCGGATGATCGCCCCGACGTTCCACGGCCGGGTAGGTCAGGCGATCGGGGGCCTGCTGCGGCGGGGTCCTCGTTGATACCCCTCCTGTCGACCACGGTGGGATCTCGTACACCAATGGCTCCCGAAGCCCCGCCAGGTACAGACAGGCAGTAGTCGCGCCGACGACCACCAGGAGGGCGATGCCGATACGACCAAGCGCGCGCCGCACGGTAGCGCTCACCCGGGTTCCAGCGGTATCGGCTGGGGACCGAGCAGCGTTCCCGCGGGCAGCGACCGGTACGGGTCCGTACCCGCCGCGTTGGCGTCATACTGGGCCAGAAGCCGCGGTCCATCTGGTCCACCATACTCCCAGACCTCCAGCGACGGATAAAGTGTGCCCGAGGCTCCCGGACACCCCAGGCGCCGTCTTTCGTTAACTGGATCATCACGTTGGTGATGATCGAGAAACGATTCAACGTCCCCATGATGCCGCCCATATAGCTCTTGCAGGTCACTGAGACCACGGCGCTTCCGCGATACACCTGCGACTTGTGCATCCCGCACTCCCTGTTGGTCCCTCTACCCACAGTAGCAGGCTTCCCAGTGAATGGGTTCCTGACGACGGACCCGGTGATTCCCGGCTCATCTTCCATCACCCACTTCCCGGACGCATCACGACTGAGGAGCACCTGCGCCCGGAAGCGGTCGCTGCTGGCCTCCGGGCCTCTGCCATCTCCTTGGAGCAGCCCGAGGGGGTCAGTGTCGGTCGGGATGAACCGGCCGATGCAGTAGCGCAGACCCTGGCCACCCGGATCGCGGCACAGGCCAGTGGGATCGGTGTAGGTCGCCGGGCTGTTGCCGACGTAGGCGTAGCGGTTCAGGCTCCTCATACCGGAACGGCTGCTCGCCAGCGCCCTGCGTCACCGTCGGCACGCCGAACTCGTCGGTGTCGTAGGCCCGCACCACCTCCGCGGCATCGTCGGTCACGGCTCGCACGGAGCCCAGGCCGTCGGTGTGGTACACCTCGACCTGCTCTGTTCCGCTCACCACCTGCACGGCATAGGCCAGCCCCAGGCCCCACACGTACTTGCGGGTCGTGCCGCCCGTCGTCTCCTCCAGCACTACGGGGAGGGAGCGGTTCACGTCGCTCACGTACGTGGTGGTGGGCCCGGTGGCGCCCAGCATCAGCGACACCCGCTTGCCATCCCCGTCGTAGGCGTAGGTGGTCC
>JACPQP010000185.1 GCA_016190465.1 Chloroflexota bacterium | reverse complement strand
GTGTGCATTGCTGTTGAGCCGGCGGCCAGACGCTCCCCCTGTGGTTCCCCCGCACGCGGGGAGGGAGCGGGCCTCGTCCCCCCGCGTGCGGGGAGGGTGGGGGAGGGGGCCAACCTTTCCGCAAGCCGCTCTGCGCCGCGCAGGCGAGCAACGCCGAGGCTCTGCCGACCGAGCCCGGTCAGCACCAGGATGGGCGTTGCGCCGACGGCGAGGCCAGCCTGAACATCCGTCAGACTGTCGCCGATGACGTAGCTCTGGGTGGGATCACAGGAATGACGGCGACTCGCCTGGAGCAGCAGTCCCGGCCGGGGCTTGCGGCAGTCGCAACCCGCCTCGGGCGGATGCGGGCAGTAGAACACGTCGGCGATCGCTCCGCCGTGCCCCTCGATGGCGTCGCGCATCGCCCAGTGCAGGGCGTCGAGCTCCTGGCTCGACAGGATACCCCGGCCCACCCCCGACTGGTTCGTGACGACGAACACCTGGTAGCCACGCTCGCGCAGCAACTGGAGCGCCGCGAGCGCTCCCGGCAGGAAGACGAACTCGTCCCACGACTTGACGTAGTCGGTCCGATTCTCGTTGATCACGCCATCGCGGTCGAGAAACACGGTGCGCATCAGGATCCTCGATTCGCCGAGCCGTTCGCGCCCACCGCCACCGACTCCCGGAGGACGCCCATCGCTCGCATGCGCGCGGCGGCCTCGGAGTAGGTGTCGCGCAGGTCGGGCTGCTCGCGGGCCCAGGCGACGTACTCCCGGACGATCTCGGCCTGGCCCCGGGTTGGCTCCCAGCCGAGCGCCCGCAACGAGGCCACATCGGAGAGGATGTGCCGCATATCGCCGACGCGATAGAGGCCGGGGACCTCGGGCTCCAGGTCGTTCCCCGATGCCTCGATCACGAGCCGGGCGAGCTGGCGCACCGATATGGCCCGGGCGCCGCCGACGTTGAACACGCGGTAGTCGGCTCGAGGATCCTCCAGCACCAGCACGTTCGCCCGCGCGATGTCGTGCACCGAAACGTAGTCGCGGAGCTGCGCGCCATCCTCGTAGACCAGTGGGGGGCGCCCCGCCAGCGCGCGCACGGCGAAGCTGCGCAGCGCACCCGAGTAGGCGTTGCGAAACGACTGTCGTGGCCCCTGGACGATCGAGTAGCGTAAAGCGACGCTCGGGATGCCATAGCGCTGCCCGAGCTTGATCGCGATCTCCTCCTGGGCGCGCTTGGCGATCGCGTACGAGTTGTGCGGGTTGACCACGGACTCATCGGTCCAGCCGGGCTCGGTAGGCGTCTGGCAGACCGAACAGTGGACCTCCCAGTCTTGCCGGGCAAGCTGCGACTCCAGCCGCTGACCAGGATACTGAACGCCGTCTCGTGGGCAACGGTGGCGGCCCTCGCCATAGACGATCTGCGACGAGGCGACGACAACCTTGCGGATGGGCAGCCGCTCGTTGACGATCAGCTCGTACAGCAGCGCCGTGCCGGCGGCGTTGACCGAGAAGAACCGACTGAAGTCCGTCAGGTAGTCCTGGTACGCGGCGAAGTGGAAAACGGCGTCCACTCCCTCGAGGGCGTGACGCAACAGATCGCGGTTCAGCACGCTTCCGCCGAGGAACTCGACGTCCGGCAGGTACGCGGGGGGGCGTCCCCGGGCATCCGCCGGGTGCACGGGTGGCTCGAGACTATCGAGCACGCGGACGTCGTAGCCCCGCGCGACCAACAGGTCGACCGTGTGTGACCCGATGAATCCGGCCCCGCCGGTCACGAGGATGCGTCCACCAGCCATGCCGCACTCCTGGGAGCGGGTTGCAGAGCGTCCGCATTATCGTGCAACCGCGGCCGTGCGTCAAGGCGTCTGGTTCACTTTCGCTGTTTCGGACTGCGCCGAACCTGCTATGATTCAGAATACGGCGGGCACACTGCCGGCCGATGGTCTGTTGGTCCGGGCGCGCCGGGAGAGACAACGTGGGCATCGACGGGGGGATCGAGCGAATCGCACCGACTGTCTCCACGTTCCGGGGTGAGGGGTTCACCCGGCGGCTGGCACAGGGCGCTGATGCGGTGTCCGGAGTCGCCGCGCACGAGGCGATGAACGTCGGCACTTTGACCCGCCAGGCCGAGCGCAACGGCTACGTCGTCGTCAGCGCGGACATCCAGGTGCAGTTCGCCCTGAACCCCGAGACCGGGCACCTTGAGGTGGTGGGCGGGCGTTCCCGCGTCTCCTACCAGCGCGAACCCGAGCACGACATCCACTCCGCCGCGGACATCGATCGCTTCCCGCACAGGCGTCGAGATCGCGTCGACCAGCCGGGCGCGGAGGAGTCGGCAGAGAGCGAGCCCAGGGAGATCGCGCGCGCCAGGCAGGTGCTCCGCCGGCTGGAGAGTGTGATCCAGGGCGAGCTGCAGGCCGCCCGGACGGAGTTGGCCGCAGCATCCGGTCGCGCGGCCGCCGAGCGCACGCGGGCGCGCATCGAGGCACTCGAGCGCAAGCAGGCGGAGATCGAAGCGGCGCGGCAGGCATTGGAGATCCAGGAGATGCAGGCACAACTGGCGCGCCTGTTGGACCGGGCTCAGCGTGCCTCTTCGGACCTCGCGCTCGGACTTGCCGCCAACGCCCGCGGTGCCGGCGGCCCAGCGGGCGGGAACGCCAGGTCCAGCCCAGCCGGTCGGACCGGGGTCTTCGTCCCGGCGATGACCACCGCCGGACTGTTGGTGAACGCGAGGGGGTGACCGGGCGACGGGGGGACCGGGGCGACGGGG
>JACPQP010000195.1 GCA_016190465.1 Chloroflexota bacterium | reverse complement strand
CAAGGGTAGGTATCGCGGGGGGGGGTGCCCTGCGACTGAAGTCGCGGGCTACCGTTACGAAGTCGGCCTGCGCCGACTGGGTTAGCCCGCGAAGGCGGGCTTCGCAAAGGTAGCTCGCGACTCTAGTCGCCGAGCACCCCCGCCGATACCTACCCCTGTGAGGAGAGGGGGCAGGGGTGAGGACGGCCCCGTCCGGTGAGGCTTCGAGTGCTCCCATCGGCGGAGCCCCAGGTAGGTTCAGGACGGGCCGTGCCCGTCCTGGCGGGGGTTGGGGCAGGAGAGTCCGCTGGACTCTCCTGCCCAAAAACGCCATAGGGATTACCTGCTATCGACTATGGAGAAGTGAGCGTGTCGAATACAACACGGGTCGGATTCATCGGGCTCGGCTTGATGGGCAAGCCGATGGCCCGGAACGTTCTGAAGGCGGGCTTTCCGCTCGTCGTCCACAACCGCAGTCGGGGCGCGGTGGACGAGCTGGTCGGCGAGGGTGCGGCGGCGGCCGATTCGCCGGCGGAGGTCGCCCCGCGCAGCGACGTCGTGCTGACCTGTCTGCCGGGTCCGGCCGACGTCGAGAAGGTGTACCTTGGCCCGAACGGCATCGTCAGTGGCTCGCGGGCGGGCCTGGTGCTGGTCGACCTCAGCACGATCGACCCCGACACCCATCGCCGGATCGCCGAGGCGGCGCAGGCCGTGGGGGCCGGTTACCTCGACGCCCCGGTAAGTGGCGGCACAGTCGGCGCACGCGAGGCCACGCTGACGATCATGGTCGGCGGCGAGGCGGAGGTCTTCGAGCGCGCCCGGCCGGTGCTGGCAGCGATGGGCCAGCGGCTCTACCACGTCGGCCCGACCGGGGCGGGCGCGGTGGTGAAGCTCATCAATAACCTGATGGTGGCGATCAACACGATTGGCGTCTGCGAAGGTCTCGTGCTCGGCGCCAAGGCGGGGGTCGCCCCGGAGGTGGTCTTCGAGATCGTCAGCAACAGTTCTGGCTCCAGTCGGACGCTGGGCAACGCGTCCGGTATCCTGCGGGGTGACTTCGAGCCGGGGTTCATGGTAGACCTGATGCACAAGGACGTGAACCTGGCGCTCGACCTCGGCAGGAAGCTGAAGGTTCGCCTTCTGGGCGTGGCGCTCGCCGCGCAGATGCTCCTGGAGACGCAGGCCGCCGGCCTCGGTCGCCAGAACACGACCGCGCAGATCATCCCGTTGGAGCGGAGCGCCGGTACCGAAGCGCGGGCGCGGAAGCCGTAGGCGTGCAGGGGGGCGCCGGCTGGCTCAGACAGGCGCGCGCCGCCGCCGGTCGGCCGTGGGTCCGCGCGCTCGCCGTCCTGTGGATCGCGCAGGTCATCTCCGAGATGGCCTTCAGCTTCGCGCTTCCCTTCCTCCCGCTCTACATTCAGGAGCTGGGGGTCGAGAGCGTCGCCCAGGCCGGCCTGTGGGCCGGGGCGATGGCCGGCGGCTTCGCGGTGATGATGGGGCTGATGGGGCCCATCTGGGGGATGGTCGCCGACCGCCACGGTCGGCGGTTGATGATCCAGCGTGCCCTCTTCGGCGCCTGCGTGGTCATCGGCGCGATGAGCCTGGTCCAGAGCCCGGGGCAACTCCTGGCGCTGCGCCTCCTCCAGGGCTCGCTCACCGGCGTGGTCGCGGCGACGATGACGGTGGTCTCGCTGACGGTGCCCCGCCGGCACCTCGGGTTTGCCCTGGGCCTGATGCATGCGGCGATGTTCGGTGGGACCGCGCTCGGGCCGATCCTGGGGGGCGTCTTCAGCGACCGCTTCGGCTACCGGTCCGCCTTCGTGGCGACGAGCGCGCTCTTCCTCGTCTCGGGTCTGCTGGTCACGCTGTTCGTCCCCGAGCCGCCTCGGGAACCGGTCGATCCAAAGAGCCCGCGCGAGTCGCTCGGCGCGAGCATCGGGAAGGTGGTCGCCATGCGCGAGCTGATGGTAGTGGTCGGCATCGCGGCGGTCGTCCGCTTCGCCAGCATGGCGCCGAGTCCGGTGCTGCCGCTGTTCATCCAGCAGTTGGTGGACGACCAGACGCACCTGGCGACGACCGCGGGCGTCGTCGTCGCGTCGACCGGCATCGCCTCGACCCTCAGCGCCCTGATCGTCGGCCGGCTTGCCGACCGGTATGGCCGTGGGCGGACGCTGCTCATCAGTCTGGCCGCGGCGGCCGCGCTCGCGGTGCCGCAGGCGTTCGTCACCTCGGTCTGGCAGCTCCTCCTGCTGCGGATGGCGATGGGGCTGGCGCTGGGAGGGATGTCGCCGGCGATCCAGGCGCTGCTGAGCGACCTGACCCCGCCAGGGCGACGCGGCATGGCGTTCGGCGTCATGGCCAGCGGCAGCGCCCTCGGCAACGGCGGCGGCCCGGTCTTCGGCAGCCTGGTCGCGGCCGGGTTCGGACTCCCGGCGGCATTCCTCGCCCAGATGCCGATTTTCCTCGCCGGGGCGTGGCTGGTGAGGCGTCTGTCGTCTCGGCGAAGCCTGGGCAAGGGACCGGGGTTGGCTATCCTGCCCGGGTAGAGGGAAT
>JACPQP010000204.1 GCA_016190465.1 Chloroflexota bacterium | reverse complement strand
GTCCTGGAGCGCGCAGACCAGCCCTCGTTCCGTCACGTTGGTGCGGAGCCCAGCAATGGACTCCCCGATATCCTCGTAGATTTCGCCGGCAACCCCGTGTAATCGCTCGATCTCTGCTTCCGCCTCCCGTGGTCGGTCGGCCTCCACCAGCTCCTTGATGGTGTCCAGGCGCAAAAGCAGATCCGCGACGAGCTTGGCCACACCATCGTGGAGTTCCCTGCTCAGCCGCTCCCGCTCCTGCATCACGGCGTTCATGGTCAGAATGTCCTGCTCTCGGGCCAATACCTCAGCCTGGAGCCTCCGGAGGACCCTGAACAGTGTCTCGACGAAAATGGAGGCCAGCACCAGGGCCAGGAATGTCACGGGCAATGTCACGAGTAGGGTCTCGGCAAGCCCGCCCACCGTGTTGTGCCGCAGGCTATGGCCCACCGTCACCGCAACGTGCCCTACTGTCACCGTAACGGGAGGTATGAGAACCATGAGCCATTTGAACAGGAGCAGTCTGCGGTACGTCACGACAGGACGATGCGTTTGAACCATGACGTCCCTCCAGCCAGGTGCTGTCCATCGACTACTATGCTAACTCGCCGGCCCCCAGCCTGCCAAGACCCCCGACTGAGCGCATACGGGAACGGAGGCAGCCATGGCAACCCGATGGCCGAGAAGCCGCTACCGACCCTCTTCGCGGACAGTCGTGCTACAATCACCGGCATCGCTCGGGCGCGGAGTCCGTTGGCTTGTGGGCGGTCGCCCGGGGGAACCTGCCATTCGAGGTGAGGAGATGAGCGCCATGCCCGATCGCCGGCCCAACATCCTGTGGTACTGCTCCGATCAGCAGCGCTTCGACACCATCGGGGCGCTGGGCAACCCGCACGCCCATACTCCCAACCTCGATCGGCTCGTGGCGGAGGGCGTCTCGTTCGGCTACGCCTACTGCCAGTCGCCCATCTGCACGCCCAGCCGGGCCTCGTTCCTGACCGGCAAGTATCCCTCGACCGTCCACGTGAACACCAACGGCAACGCCTTCTTCCCTCCCGACGAGCGATTGGTCACCCGCCGGCTGGCCGACGTCGGCTACGATTGCGGCCTGGTCGGCAAGCTGCACCTGGCCGGCGCGGCCAACGGCCGCGAGCCGCGCGTCGACGACGGCTACCGCTCCTTCCAGTACAGCCACGCGCCACGCAATAACTGGTTCCGCGGCCACGACTACGCCGACTGGCTGCGCGCGCGCGGCGAGGACCCCGACCGGGTCCTCTGGATCAAGAGCAACCTGGTCGGCGACCTGATGGAGCCGACGCCCGAGAGGGACAACGTGCCGCCGCACCTCCACCAGACGACCTGGTGCACCGAGAAGGCCATCGAGTTCATCTCCGAGCCACGGGACAGGCCCTGGCTCCTGAGCGTCAACCCCTACGATCCCCACCCGCCCTACAACCCGCCGTGGGAGTACTACCGCCGCTTCGACCCGAGGCTGCTCCCCGGGCCATACTTCCGCGAGAGCGACCTGACCCACCAGGCGCGGCTGGCCCGGGTCGACTTCCAGTCGCGATCTCGTCGACCCGAGGAGTTCGAGGGCCGGAAGGTCCAGGCCGCCTACTACGCGATGATCGAGCAGGTCGACCACGAGTTCGGGCGCATCCTCGACGCGCTGGAGCGGTCCGGCCAGCGAGACGACACGGTCGTCATCTTCACCAGCGACCATGGGGAAGCGCTGGGCGACCACGGCCTCGTCCACAAGGGGTGCCGCTTCTTCGACGGGCTGACACGGGTGCCGCTGATCTGGTCCTGGCCCGGGCGCTTCCAGGCACGGTTGCGTAGCGACGCCCTGGTCGAGCTGACCGACATCGCGCCGACGCTGCACGACCTGGCCGGCCAGCCGGTGCCACCGGGCACACACGGTCGCTCGCTGCTCCCGATCCTCACCGGCGCTGCCCTGCCCGACCACCACCGCGAGTTCGTCCGCTGCGAGTACTCCGACGCGGCGGACCTCCCCGACCGCACCTTCGGGACCATGTACCGCGACCGGCGATGGAAGCTGGTCGTCTACCACGGCCACGGTCTCGGGGAGCTCTACGACCTGGAGCGCGACCCCCTCGAGTTCGAGAGCCTCTGGGACAGCCCCGAGCACCAGGCGATCAAGACCGACCTGCTCCAGCGGAGCTTCGACGCCACGGTGCGGGCCCTCGACTATGGGCCGCCCCGGGTCATGCCGTATTGATCCGGCCCCGATCTTGCCACTATCCACTCCCGCAACACCGTTGCGTCACCGACCACGCCCTCACCCTGACCCTCTTGCAGAAGGAGAGGGGAGGGCAAGGTTGGGACCCGACGGAGGTCGCGACCGCAGGCGGCAGCGCCGCACGCTGCCCACTGAACAAGTTCCCAACCTGGACAACTTCCCATCATGGAGGGTAGCAATGCCAATCCAGACACCGCGCGACCTGTTCCTGTTCGAGCTGGGCAAGGTGTACCACTCCGAGCAGAGCACCCTGCAAGGGATGCATCAGCTCGTTCAGCAGGCCCAGAACCCGCAGCACAAGAGCCTGCTTCAGCAGCACATCACCGAGACCCAGCAGCAGATTCGCAACATCGAGCAGTGCTTCGCGCGTCTCGGCCAGCCGGCGACCCCGGTTCCGAGCCAGTTTGGCGACTACATGCGCGACCTCCAGGCGCTCCAGCAGCAGAATCCGCCGCCGGAGCTCCACCAGCTCGCGACGATGGGAGTGGGGATCTGGTACAACCACTTCGAGGTGGGCTGCTATCGGGAGCTGATCACGCTGGCCCAAACCCTGGGCGACCAGGAATGTGTCACCCTGTTCGAGCAGAGCCTGCGGCAGGAGCAGACGATGGCGCAGAAGTACGATGAGATCCTCCGTCAAGCCGGCCAGCAGGTTGTCCAGCGATTCCCACGCGCTGCCTGATCCTATTCTCATCCCGGCCCTCTCCCTTCAGGGGCGGACGGTTTCCGGTGTGGCGGCCCTCACCCCCTGCCTGCCGTTCCTGAGCCGGCCCCAATTCTGGGAGAGGGGGAACGTGTTCCTGGGGAGTGGCCACCTTGCATCGGGCAGGGCGCCCCCTCTCCCCCAACCCCC
>JACPQP010000179.1 GCA_016190465.1 Chloroflexota bacterium | reverse complement strand
GCGACACGTTTGAAGAGGCAAGGGAGAACTTGCGGGACGTCATCGAAGGCAATGTGACGCTGGCGCTTCAACTCGGGCTGCCAATTCCCGACGTGGCGGGGGTCACGGTCGAGGAGCAGGATGTCGGGTCTCTCGCCTCTTAAGCCACGGGAGCTTGCGAGCAAGCTGCGCAGGTTGGGCTTTGTGGGGCCAGTCCCAGGCGGCCGGCATGTCCGGATGGTGAACCTGGAGATCGGGCAGATCATCCCCATCCCTATGCACAAGGGACGCGACATCAGCGTTGGCCTCATCCAGGCAATAGTCCGGGAACTGGGTATTACCGTAGAGAAGTGGGATGAGCTCTGATCTCATCAGGTCCATCGGAAGCGCTTCCGGGGGACGAAGCTGACCGACAACGCCGAGACGGGCCCCGGAGAGGTGCGGGAGCACTGCCGGGTGCAGCCGGCGGCAAGGAGGGCGTTGAATGGTGACGGAAGCTCGCTTGATAACCGCCGAAGAGCTCGAGCGGATGCCCCAGGCTGATGGGCGTGTCGAGCTGGTGAGAGGGGAGTTGGTGGGGATGGCGCCTGCTGGTCACCGTCACGGTCGAATAACCGGCCGTCTCCACGGTCGTCTAGATGCATTCGTCGTTAAGGCGGGGCTCGGCTGGGTCTATTCGTCCGATACCGGTTTTGTCCTCGCCCGCAATCCGGATACGGTCCGGGCGCCGGACATCGCCTATGTCGCGCGGGAGCGGGCGATGGCGCAGGCTGGCGAGGAGGGCTTCTTCGAGGGTCCCCCCGATCTGGCGGTGGAAGTCGTCTCGCCAAGTGACACGCTCGTGGATATCGAGACGAAGGTGATCGAGTACCTCCGGGCCGGCACCAGGCTCGTCTGGGTTGTCAACTCCCGGACCAGGACGGTCACCGTCTATCGCTCGCTGAAGAACGTGCGCATCCTGACCGAGGCCGAGACCCTGGCCGGCGAGGAAGTGCTGCCCGGCTTTGCCACGACCGTCGGCGAGCTCTTCGAGTAGGGCAGAGTTCCGGGCGCAGGGCTGCTGGCGCCGAGGGCTCGGCGGGTCCGATCTCGAAGACGGCCTGGCAGGATCGAAGGCTATGGGGGACACCGCCCATCGCGAAGGCGGTGCAACATCGGCCACGGACGATGGGTGATCGGTGCGGTGTGATAGGGGAGGCGGCGCCGGCGACGCGGCCCATCGTTGCACGTGCGAGTTGGCGCTCGCATCGAGGTGGCATTGGCCGATCCGGAGGGTATCGGATGCGACGTGATGAGGCACTGCACATCGTGCGGAACATCGTGCGGAACATCGTGACGAGATCGCAGCGATGGGCGACACGTCTCTGTCCCTTTTCGGCTCGGTGGCCCGCGACGAGGCGGGACCGGAGAGCGATGTCGATCTGCTCGTCGAGTTTAGCGCTCCGGTCGGCCTATTCCGCTTCGTGCGCCTGAGAAACTACCTTGAGCAACTGCTGGGCCGGCGAGTCGATCTTGCGATGATCGAGGCGATAAGAGAACCCATGCGGGAGCAAGTCTTGAGGGACGCCGTCCATGCCGCCTAAGTGGGTTGCGGAAAGTCCCTTAACGGCTCCGGGAAGGTCCTGGAAGGGCCGCCGCCCGTCCTGGCGGGGTTTGGGGTGTCCCCAAAACCATCAAAAACTTTTTTGATACCTACTTAGCAGGCCTGGGCCAGCACCGCCGTGCGTCGTGGCCGGCCCCGGCGCGGCTTCTCCATCGCGTCGTACAACCGGGGTGGCCGGACCCGACGAATGTCATCGAGGTACACCGGCCCGCCGCAGCGCTTGCAGCGCGGCCGCCCCTCGGGCAACTCCTTCGCCAGCGCATTCACTGGCCGCAAGACATCCGGCCGGGGTGGTTCGTCGTTTTCGAGAACAACTTCGCCTGAGACGTGGCCGCAATGGTAGCACTTCACATCCGCGAGAAGCATCGCCAATCCCTCCTGGTCCGCGGTGATAACGCCGAGCAAAGGTACCGCGAGAGGTGCGAGCGCCTCGAATAGCTGACCCAGCGTATCCCCGCTCGCTTTGAGCCCTATCTTAGCAGACCATCGGGGGATTGTCAAGATAAAAATGATAAAAATCCCTACTAGATTAGGAAAGAGCGAAACTGGCTGACGTACCGCTCCGGCAGTTGTCCGCTCAGCAGCGCCCCGTCCGGGGTGTACTTCTCGTCGGCCAGTCGCGCGCGCTGGCGAAAGAGCTGGATCAGTTGGTCGGCCTGGTACGGCACGCACACGGTCACCACCACCCAGCGTCGCGCGAGCGCGGCCTCCACCCGGGCGATCAGCAGCTCGAAGCCCCAACCGCGCACGGCCGAGACCGGCGTGGCCGTCGGATCGAACGTGGCGCCCGAAGGCCAGCTCGGGACTTCCTCTGGCGCACCCCCGCCCGCCCGGCCGTCAGCCGGGGCAAGCAGATCGATCTTGTTCAGCGCCGTGATCACCGGCCGATCGCTCAGGCCGAGCTCGGCCAGCACCTGGTGAACGACCCTGGCCTGGGCCGCGAAGTTGGGATGGCTCGCGTCGACGACGTGCAGCAGGAGGTCCGCGCTCTCCAGCTCCTCGAGGGTCGCCCGGAACGCGGCGACGAGCGTCGGCGGCAGCTTCTGGATGAAGCCGACGGTGTCGGTGAGCAGAAACTGGTTCCCCGAGGGCGTGGTGAACCGACGTGTCGTCGGGTCAAGCGTGGCGAACAGCCGGTCCTCAGCCAGCGTTCCGGCGTCAGTGAGCGCGTTCAGCAGCGTCGACTTCCCCGCGTTGGTGTTGCCGACGAGCGCCACGACCGGGAGCCCTTCCTCCACCCGGTGCCGGCGGTGCAACTCGCGCCGCTGGCGCACCCTGGCGATTTCGCTCTTGAGCTCGCCGATGCGCTGCCGCGCGTCGCGCCGGTCGGCCTCGAGCTGCGTCTCGCCGGGGCCGCCACGCGTCCCGGTGCCGCCGGCTTGTCGCTCGAGGTGAGTCCACTGGCCGGCCAGCCGCGGGAGCATGTACTCCCACTTCGCCAGTTCCACCTGCAAGCGACCCTCGTGGGTTCGGGCGCGCTGGCCGAAGATCTGCAAGATCAGCGCGGCCCGGTCGATCACCGGGACCCCGAACTCACGCTCGAGGTTGTGCTGCTGGCTCGGGGACAGATCGTCGTCGAAGATGATCAGTTCGTAGGTGAGCCCGCCTCGCAGCTCCCGGATCTCCTCGACCTTCCCTTTCCCGATCAGGGTGGCCGGGGATACCGAGCGAAGCCGCTGGCTGACTTCGCCGACGACGGCGATGCCCGCGGTTTGGGCCAGGTGCGCCATCTCGGCCAGCGAATCCGCGAGCGCCCAGGTCTCGGTGCCGGGGCGCTCGACCCCCACGAGCAGCGCACGCTCCGGTGGAACCGCTGTGCTCTCAGCAGTACGCTTCGCCTTATGTGGGTGAACGATTGGACTCCCTCCTAGAGTATTCGACCATCGAACACGAACTCGGCGGGCCCGGTGAGCGAGACCTCGCCCTGGCCGTCCCAGGCGAGGTCGAGCGGTCCGCCGGGCAGATGAACGATCGCCCGCTGGTCAATCAAGCCGCGGAGTTTGGCGGCCACGGCGACCGCGCAGGCCCCGGTCCCACAGGCGAGCGTGAGACCGGCGCCGCGCTCCCACACGCGCGCCTCGATGACCGGGACCCCGCTCTCACTCGTACCCACCAGCCGCGCCACTTCGAGGTTGACCCGGCGAGGGAACAGCTCGTGGCGCTCGACGCGGGGGCCGAGCGTCTCCAACGGGAACTCGGCCACCGGCCCCTCCAGAAATGCGACCGCGTGCGGGTTGCCCATTGAGACACAGGTAACCGCAAGTTGTCGTCCAAAGAGGGAGCCTTCGACCGTAAGCGGGTGATCGAGCACCGGCTCGCGGTCGAGCGCGACCGGTATGGCTCGCCCGTTGAGGATGGGCACACCCATCCGGACGTGCACCGCGGCGACCCGATTGCCATCCCCCCGCATCTCGAGCCGCTTGATGCCAGCTCCCGTCTCCACCGTCAGGTCGCGCCTGCCAGTTAGCCCGCGCTCGAACAGGTACTTGCCGAAGCACCGGATGCCGTTGCCACACATCTCGGCCTCCGAGCCGTCCGGATTGATCATCTGCATCCGGAAATCAGCCGCGCTCGATTCCCGGATGAGCAGGATGCCGTCCCCCCCGACCCCGAAGTGGCGGTCGCAGGCCCACCGGGCAAATGCCGCCCAGTCCCGTGGCTCGCCATTCCGATTGGCGTCGCGTGCGTCGATCAACACGAAGTCATTGCCGGTGCCGTGCATCTTGGTGAACTGCAACTCTTACTCCTACTTTCCTCTGGGGGACACCCCCAGGCCCCCGCCCTGGCGGGAGCATCATGACCCTGTGGTCGCCAGTCTGACGGCCTCTTCGAGCCCCGCCGGATCGGCCCTGAACCATCGGATGCGCCGGTCGTCCAGCCGGAACCAGGCGTATTGCTGGCGGGCGAAGCGGTGGGTCTCGTGCTTCAGGAGCTGCACCGCGGCCTCCAGAGTCAGCTCGCCGCGAAGATACAGCCCGATCTGCCGATAGCCGAGTCCGGTCATCGATGGCAGCCGGTCGTCATACCCCATAGCCAGCAGCTGCCGGTTCTCGTCGATCAGGCCGGCCGCGATCTGTGCGTCGACCCGCTCGTCGATCCGGCGATACAGCGTCGATCGATCGGTCGTGAGGCCGATGACCCGCAGATCGTAGGGCGGCGGCTCGGCATGCTGCTGGGCCGAGATTGGCCGCCCGGTCTGGCGGAACACCTCCAGCGCCCGGATCACCCGCCGGACGTTGTGGGGATGGATGCGAGCCGCCGCCGATGCATCCACCGCGCTCAGCCGGGCGTGCAGCGCCCGCGGGCCTTCCCGGGCCGCCAGCACCTCGAGCTCGGCGCGGAGCTCGGGGATGGGCGGGACGTGCGGGATGACCAGCCCGTCGCAGATCGCCCGGATGTACAGACCGGTGCCGCCAACCAGCAGCGGCAGGCGGCCGCGCGCCTGGATCTCGGCGATCGTCCGCTGGGCGTCCGCCTGAAAGAGCGCCAGCGTGTAGTCCTCGTCGGGATCGGCGACGTCGATCAGGTGGTGCCGCACCTGGGCCTGCTCCAACTGGCTCGGCTTGGCCGTGCCGATGTCCATGAAGCGGTAGACCTGGCGAGAGTCCGCGGAGACGATCTCGGCGTCGACGTGTTGCGCGACCTCCAACGCCAGCGCGCTCTTGCCCACGGCCGTCGGCCCGACGATCACGAGCAGCCGATGCCGCTCACCGCTCTGATTACTCGGCCGTTCGGGCACGGCGGACGTGACGGCCGGCGTGCGCGGGGCCGCGCCCGACGCCAGCGTGAAGGTTGGCGAGCCAGTTAGGTCACGTATCAGATTGAACATGTCACCGCACTATTATAGCGCCGGACCCGCGGGTTCTCCACCTATCAGCCTGCCCGGCCGGGGCACGGCGCGGAAAACCACCGATGAACACGGCTGAACACAGATGAAGGGAGATGGGCCGGCTCGCACGTCCTGCGGCCGTGGATGCTCACGTCAGGTGAATCCGGGGCCGCGATTGGGGAAACTCCCGATAGCCACCGCCGGGTCGACTGACGAGAATAGAAACGAGCAACGGATCAGACATCGGAGGACGATCATGAGCAGGCGCGTCGAATCGGAAGCGGTGACGGCACCACGGGCCCCGGCGACAAGTGGGCGTGAGGGAGAGACATCCCCGGAGTTGAGCCTGCACCCATCGCCCAGGTGGGAGCGGATCGAGCCGCTGACCAGCGTGCAGCAGTTGTACCTGCGCCGGCTGCGGCGCCTGGTCGCGCTCGTGCGCATCTGCGAGCGCAACCTGGACCCGAGCGAGCCGGAAGTCCGCCTGACGCGGTGGGCCATCTACTCCACGTACTGCGATTGCCGCGCGCTGTGCCTCGAGTCGGGGGCGCGTCAGATTCTCAGCCGGCCGGGCGACTCCACCCGCACGTAAGGCTGGTTTGCAGATCGGCCCCGGATAGCCGATACTGTTTGTGGCGCGCGAACGGCGCGCGGGTACAAGGCAGATGGTAACCATCCTGATCGTCGACGACGAAACAAACCTGCGTGAGACCGTGGGCTACAATCTCCGCCGCGAGGGGCACCAGGTGCTCCAGGCGGCCGACGGTCCGGCTGCCCTGGGAGCGGTCGAGCGCGAGTCGCCCGACCTGATCATCCTCGACGTGATGCTCCCAGGGATGGACGGCTTCGAAATCTGCCGCCGCGTGCGCCAGCGGAGCAACGTCCCGATTCTGATGCTTACCGCCAAGGATTCGGAGATCGACCGGGTCGTCGGCCTGGAGTTGGGCGCCGACGACTACGTCGTCAAGCCGTTCTCGATGCGCGAGCTGACGGCTCGCGTCCGAGCAATGCTCCGCCGTTCCCAGCTCGCCGTGACCGCCGCGGCCAGTTGGGAACGGGCGGAGCCGGGCACCCGTTTGGAGGTCGATGGGCTCAGCATCGATCTCCTGCGCCGGCGGATCGTCTGCCGGGGCGAGCCGGTCCACCTCAAGCCGAAAGAGTTTGACCTGCTGGCCTACCTCGCCGCCCACCCCGGCCGGGTCTTCACTCGCGAGGTGCTCCTCGAGAACGTCTGGGGCTACGATTACGCCGGAGATACCCGCACGGTTGACGTCCATATCCGCAGCCTGCGCGAGAAGCTCGGCGAGAGCGCCGATACTCCGCGTTGGATCGAGACGGTCCGGGGCGTGGGTTACCGCTGCCGGGAGGGTTCGGGCTAGCCGATGCCGCGTTCCATTTTCCCTCAGAGCCTCGGCAGCCGACTCACCCTTACCTTCGTCGGCGTGATCGGCGTGGCGATGCTCGTCCTGGTCGCGATCGTTCCCCCTCTGGCGCGCTCCCACCAACTCGCGACGCTCGAAAACCGGCTCGCCGCCGAGGCCCAGTTCGTGGCCGACTACGTCGTGACCGAGCTCGAGCGTGGGGACCCAGCCGACCTTGACGCCCTGGCGAAGCGACTCGGCCAGCGAACCCAGACGCGGATCACCATCATCGCGCTGGGTGGCACTGTTCTCGGTGAGTCGCACCAGAACCTGGCGCAGGTCGGCAACCACGCCGGCCGCCAGGAGGTGCGGCAGGCGCTGGCCGAGGGCCGCGGTGTCGATCTTCACAGCAGTGAGACGGTCGGCTACGCGATGCTTTACGTCGCCGTGCCGATCGTGCGCGACGGCGTGGCCATCGGCACCGCTCGTGTGGCGCTTCCCCTGAGCGAAGTCGACCGTGTTGTCGCCGACCTGACCGGGACGATCCTCCTCGCGGCCGCAGGCAGTGGACTCCTCGCGATTGTCGTCGCGCTCTTCGCCAGTTGGGAGATCACCCGGCCGCTGGCGCGGCTGACGCGACAGGCCGCCATGCTTGCCGACGACCCATCACACGGCGGTCACCTGCATCGGGGCCACGGTCCCGCCGAGGTCGTCCAGCTCGGCAAGACGCTCGACCGTCTGGTAACGGCTGTCCGGGAGAGCCTGCGGCGGGTGGAGGCGGAGCGGGATCGTCTCGACGTCGTCCTGGCCAACCTGGCCGATGGCGTCGTCCTCGTGGACGGGAACGGCCGGGTGACGCGCCTGAACACCGCGGCCGAGCGGTTGCTTGGAGCTCAGGGAGTAGTCACGACCGGACGCACGGTGGTCCAGGTCCTTCGCGACCACGATCTGGTCAGTCTGGTCGAGCGCGTCCGAACGGAGGACGCGGCGACGCAGAGACACGGCGACGCCGAGACCTCGGCAAAGTGGACGGATGAATCGACCGCCACCGCCTTCCTGGAATGGCGGAATCCCCGCCGGTTCCTTCGCGCGGTCGTCAGCCGCTTCGGGCCTGGTCAGAATGGTGAATCGAGCCAGACGTTGCTCGTCCTTCAAGACCTCACGGAGCTCCGGCGGCTGGAGACGATCCGACGGGACTTCGTGGCGAACGTGTCCCACGAGCTGCGCACGCCTCTCGCGTCGATCAAGGCAATGGTCGAGACGCTCGAGGATGGTGCGCTCGACGACCCACCGGCTGCCCGCGACTTTGTCGGTCGCATCCACGGCGAGACTGACCGGCTTCAGCAGATCGTCGAAGAGTTACTCCACCTGTCGCGGATCGAATCCGGTCAGTTCCAGCCCCGGCGGCAGCCAGTGGCGCCAGCGGACTTGCTGCGCCGGGTCGTCGAGCGGCTGGAGCCGATGGCCACCCGAGCACAGCTCACCCTCAGCGCCGTGCCGGCCGGAGGGTTGCCAACTGTTGCCGCCGATCCCGAGCAGATCGAGCAGGTGTTGGTGAACCTGGTCCACAACGCGATCAAGTTTACCCTCAGCGGTGGTAGCGTCACGCTCGGCGCGGCAGCGCATCCCCAGGGCGTTGTCCTCTCCGTGGCCGATACGGGTGTGGGGATTGCGCCGGAGCTCCTGGCACGCGTCTTCGAGCGGTTCTACAAGGCCGACCAGGCGCGCTCGGGCGGGGGGACCGGCCTCGGGCTGGCCATCGCCAAGCACATCGTCCAGGCTCACGGCGGACACATCTGGGCCGAATCGCAACCGGGCAAGGGCGCGACGTTTTACTTCACCCTGAAACCGTGACCGAGATAGTACGGCACATCAACCACGATGGTGTTGGGCCGGAAGAAGAGCTTGAGCTTCAGGCGCAGAGCGCTCTGGTTGTGCAGGAGATACTCCCACCAGTGGCGGGGGACAAACTCTGAGAGGACAACCGCTACCGGTCGCTGTGGATCGAGCTGATCCACCGCGTCGATGTAGGCCAGGAGAGGCTCCACCAGCGCCCGGTAAGGTGAATCGACGATCACCAGCGGAACAGGCAGATTGAACTCCTCCCATAGCCGGCGGAAGGCCTCCGCGTCCTCGCGGGTGTCGGAGATATGCACCGCCGTGACATCCGACGAGATCGAGCGGGCAAAGCTCAGGGCCGCCACGGCGGCACGATCCATGCGGCTGAGCGGGACGACCACCGCCGGCGGCAGATTGTCGGGCAGCACCGTCTCGCCAGGCTGAACCGCCAGTTCACGGCTCAGCGTCGAATAGTGTCGATGAATCCCCAGCATCACGAGCACGAACAGAGGAATCAGCACGAGCACCATCCAGGCGCCCAGCGCGAACTTGGCGATGCCGACCACCACCGCGACGATGCCAGTGGCAATGGCGCCCACTGTGTTAGGGAATGCTCGCCGCCGCCAGCTCTGCTCTTCGTGCCGCAGCCGCCACCAGCGCCAGACCATCCCGGACTGACTGAGCGTGAAGGCGACGAACACGCCGACAGTGTAGAGTGGGATCAGGTTGGTGACGCTCCCCTGGAAGGAGACGATGAGCGTCGCCGCCACCGCCGCCAGAACGACGATTCCCACGCCAAACGCCAGGCGCTCGCCCCGAAACAGGAATTGTCGCGGCAGATAGTGGTCTCTGGCGAGAAAGCTCGCCAGCCGAGGGAAGTCGGCGAACGCGGTGTTGGCAGCCAGCACCAGCAGGAGCGCGGTCGAGAACTGGACGAGGTAGTGATAGGGGGTGCCCACGCCAACGAGTGTTCGGGTGAGCTGACTGACGACGGTTTCCTGTTCTGAAGGATCGGGCAGGATCCCCAACTGCCCGGCCAGGAAGCTCATACCCAGGAAGATGGCGCCAAAGAACGTGCCCATGAGAATCAGCACGATCTGGGCGTTCCGTGCCTCGGGGGGCTTGAAGGCGGGCACACCATCGGACACCGCCTCGACGCCGGTCAAGGCGACCGCGCCGGACGCGAACGCCCGGAGCAGAAGCAGGAGGCCAAGCGCTTCCACCCCGTGCGCCTCTCGCCACTCAGTCGGCGCCTCGTACGAGGGCAAGTTGCCCGTCGCGAAGAGCAGAAGGCCGTAGCCGAGCAAGCCGAAGATGGCCGCCAGGTAGACGTAGGTCGGGGCGGCGAAGATCGTGCCGCTCTCGCGGATGCCACGGAGGTTGCCGAGGCAGAGCAGCACCACGAACGCCACGGCGAGCGCAACGCGCTGCGCAAACAGGGCCGGGAAGAGCGAGGTCAGCGCGGCGACACCCGCCGAGATCGAGACAGAGACGGTCAGCACGTAGTCGGTCAGCAGCGCCGCGCCGGCGATGAGCCCCGGGAGAGGCCCGAGATTGTCGCTCGCCACGATGTAGGAGCCACCGCCGCGCGGGTAGGCCCGGATCGTTTGCTGATAGCTGGTCACGACGATCGCCAGCACGACGATGATGGCAAGGGTGATCGGCAGCGTCAACGCCAGCGCGCCGATGCCGGCCAGCACCAGGACGCGCATGATCTCCTCGGTCGCGTACGCGGATGACGAGATGTTGTCCGAGGCGAAGATGGCCAGTGCTTTCACCTTGGTGAGGCGCTCGTGGATCTCGTGTGCCGACGGAATCGGCGGGCCGATGAGGACTCGACGGATCGCCCGCCAGACCTTCCCGATCCGTCCTTTCGGCTCCAGAACCGCTTCGCGGGCGACGAGAAGCCCGCGGTCCACTCGCCGGAAGTCCCGCGCAAAGGGTCGCACGATGCGGATGTACTGCTCACCGGGGTGGTGTCCTCGAACGACTTCCCTCCGCACCTCCCCCGGCCGCATCTGCGATAGCTCGGTGTCATCAGGACGCTTCGGTCCCTCGGCGCCTGGTTCTTGCTGACTCAGGCGATCCTCCGCCGGCTCACGTATGCTCCTTCCTTGCGCCCGATTGTTCGGGCGTAGGGACGAACCCGGTGTTCGCCCTGGCGGGTTCAAGAACAACAGGATGGCCGGATGGCTTGTCAGACGGGCTGGCGCATCTGCTGAAGCGCACCGAGAAAGAACACCCTTGCGCCGTCGCCCGTGAGTGAAGGTCGTACTCCTCTGCCAATCGTCTACTCAGCGGAAGGAGCATCCGTGCCTGGCCGGGAATGCTGTCGAGTCTCCCGGTTACCGTGAGCGCCGTTATCACGTGTGCGGGCGTGCGGGTGAGCACTTCGCAGGCGTCGCGCAGCAGCTCGGCCAAGGGGTCTGTTTCTCCAGCAGGTCGCTCCATCTCTGCCTCGGCTACCCCGATCTCCACTTCCGCGGCCAGACGCCGCCCTCACCTCTCGCCCCTCTCCCACGGGGAGAGGGGTAGGGGGTG
>JACPQP010000178.1 GCA_016190465.1 Chloroflexota bacterium | reverse complement strand
GGATGTACGTGTACAACTACCGCCTGTTCGAGCGCCTCCATCGGCGGGTGGCGAGCCTGGCCGTGCTCGGCGTCGAGCGGGCGAACTGGCGTCCCGATCGCTTCCGGTACGCGGTGGGGGGTTGCGAAGTCGGGATCCGGTTCCCGCTGGCGAAGCTGGTGGACTATCGGTCGCGCTGGGCGGAGCTGGAGGGGAGCCGGAACCCGTTCGCGGTGGCAGTGATGGCCCACCTGAAGACGCGGGAGACTCGACACGACGACCAGGAGCGGCGACGGTGGAAGCTGGCGCTGGTGCGGGGGCTGTACGAGCGGGGGTTTCGGCGGCAGGAAGTGCTGGACTGGTTTCGGTTCGTGGACTGGCTGATGCGGCTGCCGGCGGAAGGGGAAGCAGGGTTCTGGGAGGGCCTTGGTCTGCTCCCCGAGATTCGTGGGGTTCCCGACGTCGATACGCTCCAGGCGATTCACACGCGCCTGAAGGCTGCCCAGAGCGTGGACGAGATCCGGCGCCTCTGCCGAGGGGAGTCGGGGGACTAACAGGTCAATCGGCGTTTGCGGGGGAGGAACTGGTATACAATTGAAGTGGAGTGTACCAGGAGGCCGAGATGCGCATCGTCGTCTGTCTGAAGCAGGTGCTGGACCCCGAGATCCCCACCAGAGACTTCAGGTGGGACCCCACGACCGGCCGACCGATCCAGGGTGCGGCCAGACTCGTCATCGGCACCTTCGACGATTGTGCGCTCGAGGTCGCGATTCAACTGAAGGAGGCGTCTGGCGGCGGCGCGACGGTGACCGCCATCACGCTTGGAGACGCGTCGGCCGACGACGCGTTGCGGAAGGCGATGTCGCGCACCGCCGATGCCGCCGTTCGCGTGTGGGATGCGTCCTGGTCCGACCTCGACGCGCCGGGCGTCGCCCACATCCTGGCTCGGGCCATCCAGGCGATCGGCGGCGCCGATCTGGTTCTCTGCGGGCGGCAGTCGAGCGATTGGGAACGCTCTTCCGTTGGCCCGCTGCTGGCCGAAGAGCTGGGCTGGCCGTGCGTCTCGGTGGCGGCGCGCCTGGAGATTGATCGGGGGGGACAGCAGGCCCGCTGCTGCCGCGCCGTGGACGACGGCTTCGACGACGTGGTGTTCGCGCTGCCCGCCACGGTGACGATCACCAATGACGCCAGCAATGTCCCCCGCATCGCCAGGGTTCGCGATGTGATGGTGGCCGCGCGGAAGCCCATTCGAGTGCTGGGGGCCGCGGACCTTCAGCCCAGCGCCCAGCGCCTCACCCCCCGGACGCAGATCGACGATGTCTCTGTCCCGGTACAGACCGCGCGATGCGAGCTGATCCCCAACGAGGACGTCGCCGAGGGCGCCAGACGGCTGGCGGAACGCGTTTTCGCGACTGCCATTGGCCGTCCGTCGGGAGAGCCCGAGGCCGACACCGCAGCACGGATAGCCGCCACGGGCAGCGATGCCGCCGGTGGTGACGTTCTCGTGTATACGCCTCTGGTCGACGCTGCGCCGACCAGGGCCGCGCTGGAGATGCTTGCCGCCGGGCACGAGGTCGCGGCGGCGCTGGGCGCACGCGTGAGCGCCATCGCCGTCGGGCGCCGCGCGCGGTCGGCGGCGAGCCACCAGATCGCGCGCGGCGCCGACCGGGTCCTGGCGACCGACGATCCGGAGGGGCAGCCGCCGAACGGTCTCATCGTCGCCGCGATGCGCGAGGCGCTGCGGGTGAGCGATGCGCGGGTGGTGATCTTTTCTGCCGATGCTCAGGGACGGGACGTGGCGCCAGCGGTTGCCTGGCACACCGGCGTTCCACTGATCACCGAGACCGTGAGCTTCGCGCACGTCGACGGGCGGTTGACCTGGACGCGACCCATCTACGGCGGCAAGGCTCTCGCCCGGATGCGTGGTCTCGGCGTGCCTCAGGTGGTGACCGCGCGGCTGCGCGTGCGGAATCCCCGGCCGGAATCACCACGCGACGGGGAGATCGTCTCTCTTGGTCAGCCCGCGGGAGCGTCGCCTGGCAACATCCAGGTGGTGGAGCGCACCCACGAGAGCGCGCGGCACGCGCGGCTGGAAGATGCGCGGGTGATCGTGGCGGGCGGACGCGGCGTTGGCGGCGCCGATGGCTTCTCTCTGCTCCGGGAATTGGCGGACGCCCTGGGCGGCGCCGTCGGCGCGACGCGCGCGGCGTGTGACCTGGGTTGGTGCCCACCCGCGCTTCAGATCGGTCAGACTGGCAAGGCTGTCGCACCGGACCTGTACGTCGCGGTTGGCATCTCCGGCGCGAGCCAGCACCTGGCCGGAATCGCCAACGCCCGGAGCGTCGTCGCCATCAACACCGACGCGCAGGCGCCGATCTTCTGGCGCGCCAACCTGGGCATCGTCGCCGACTGGCGGGCGGTGGTTCCGGTGTTGACCCGCGAGTGCCGGCTCTTGCGCGATAGGGGCGCCTGACGCGCCCAACAGTTGTCGCGCAAAGAGCCCTTGTGTCCTTTGTGTCTTTGTGGTGAAACCCCGCGACCCTGGGGAGTGATGGGTACCGCGTTTACGCCCCTCACCCCCTTACCCCTCTTTTCACAAGGGTAGGTATCGCGGCAAGTGGGGGGGCCCGGCGACTGATGGATGTTCGCGAGATGATCTGGCACCCGCGCCACGAGCGGGCGGGGTGCTGGGCGATCCCGCGGGACTTCCTTCGGTCGCTGAAGTCGCCAGCTCCCTTTACGAAGTCGGCCTGCGCCGACTTTCGGAGCCCGCGAAGGCGGGCTTCGTCGTGGTAGCTCGCGGCTTCAGCCGCCGAGCACCCTACCCCCGCCGATACCTACCCCTGTGAACTACCCCTCTCCTACGGGGGAGAGGGGCAGGGGGTGAGGGCGGCGGTCATCCGCGTTTCTTGTGTAGAGTGCGCGAGGGCGAAAGGGGAGATGGTGGACATCGCCACGCGACCGGTCTGGTGGCACGTGGACCACGTCTGGGCGATGTATGTCCTGCTGATCCCCACGCTGGCCGTCTTCGGCTGGGGCGTGTACCGGCGGGTTCGGCTCTGGCGGCTGGGGCAACCCGCTGTCCGATGGGATCAGCCGGGGCGGCGCCTCCGCCGTGTCATCCGCCACGGCATTGGTCAGGCGCGGACACTCGGGGAGCCGATCGTCGGTGGCGGCCACGCCCTCCTGTTCTGGACGATGGGTCTGCTGTTCGCCGGCAGCCTGATCGTCGCCATCCACCAGGATCTGGGGATTCGCGTGATGCAGGGCTGGTTCTATCTCGTCTACCAGTCGCTCATCCTGGATCTGGCGGGCGCCACGGCCATCGGCGCGCTGAGTGTCCTGCTCTTCGCCCGGTACATCCGTCGCGTTCGGCGCCTCCAGCCCGCGCCCGGGGGCAACTGCTTCGCGTCACCGCCCTGGATCTTGCCATCGCTGTTGCTGCTGCTCTGCCTGCAAGGGTTCGCCCTCGAGGCTCTGCGCATCGCCGCCACTGACGACCCATGGGCCGGGTGGTCTCCGGGTGGCTTGGCGATGTCGTCCCTGTTTCGCGGGATGAGTCCGGACACGATCGTCGATGCCTACCCCTTCGTCTGGTGGTTCCATCTGCTCACGACCTACGCCACCACCGCGTATCTGCCCTTCTCCAGCCTCTTCCACGTCGTCACCGCCTCACTGAACGTCTACTGCGCGAGCCTGGAGCCACCATCGGGGGAGTTGAGGCCGATCGACTTCGAGGCGACGGAGCGGCTCGGGGTGGGGGAGTTGCGCGATTTCACCTGGAAGGACCTTCTCGACCTCGACGCGTGCACCGCCTGTGGCCGCTGTGACGCGGTCTGTCCCGCCTACCAGACCGGAAAACCCCTGTCGCCCCGCGAGCTCATCCTCGACTTGCGCGACCAGATGTCCGTCATATCCGTCGCTCTCTCTAACCGGGGCCGTCACGACGCGTCCGATGGCATGGTGCGCATCGGCGGGGAAACGCTCTGGGCGTGTACGACCTGCCACGCCTGCGTCGATGCGTGCCCCGTCTTCGTCGAGCACATCCCCAAGGTCGTCGGCCTGCGTCGGCACCTGGTGATGGAGGAGTCATCGGCCCCGGACGGCGCGCTGGACGCGCTCCGCGCGCTGGAGGCGCGCGCCCATCCGTACCGGGGCGCGACGGTGGGTCGGCGCGAGTGGGCGTCCGGACTGGAAGTGCCGCTCCTTTGCGATGGGGCCGACATGGGGGAAACGGAATACCTCCTGTGGGTCGGCTGCGCCGCGGCCTTCGACCGTCGAGTCCAGAAAGTGGCTCGCGCCTTCGCCCAGGTGCTGATCGCCGCGGGGGTTCGCTTCGCGATCCTCGGAGATGAAGAGACCTGCACGGGAGATCCCGCGCGGCGGATCGGACACGAGTTCCTCTACGACAGCCTGGCCCGACAGAGCATCGAGACCCTGCGGCGATACCGTTTCAAGACCATCGTCACGATCTGTCCGCACTGCCTGAACCAGTTGGCCGGTGAGTACTCGAGGCTGGGCGGCACGTTCTCGGTCGTGCACCACAGTCAGCTCATCCGGCAACTCCTCGACGACGGGCGCTTGAAGCTCGATCCTGCCGCGACTGCCCGGGTCAGGGCGACCTACCACGATCCCTGTTATCTCGGCCGTTACCAGGGGGAGTACGACGCGCCACGGGCGATCATCGCGACGGTTGGCGGCCGTCTGATCGACATGCCTCGCTCCCGGTCCCGTGCGTTCTGCTGTGGTGCCGGTGGTGGACACGCGTGGATAGAAGAGATGCCGGGCACGCCGCGCATCAACCACGTTCGAGCGCGGGAAGCGCTGGCGACGGGGGCGAAGGTGGTCTGCACGGCGTGCCCGTTCTGTCTTCAGATGATGGAGGACGGGGTGAAGACGTCCGCCGGCTCCGACGAGAGCGTCGACGCGGTCGTGAAGGACATCGCGGAGCTGGTCGCCGAGGCAATTCCGTAGGGGCAGGCCCGGAGGGGGCAGGCACGGGGGGGCAGGCACGGGGGCCTGCCCCTACGGGCGTGCCGTTCCTGTAGGGGCGGCCCCCTGTGGCCGCCCGTGCCCCGGTCCGACGCGGAGAGGGGGACGCAGAGGGGAGACGGGGGGCGAGGTCGTTCCGACACAGAGGGGACGGGAGTGAGGTCAACAGAGGAGGGCCGGATGAGCACCGATTTCCTGCGACTCGATGCGTTCCTTCAACCAGAGGAGAGGATGATCCGCGACAACGTTCGGCGGCTGGTGGACCAGAAGGTGCAGCCCTACGTCGCCGACTGGTTCGAGCAGGAATCTTTCCCCGTGCACCTCGCCCGGGAGCTGGGAGAGATCGGGCTGCTGGATGCGAGCCTACCGGATTCCGGTGGGCTGTCGCCGATCGGCTATGGGTTGCTCTGCCAGGAGCTGGAGCGTGGAGACTCGGGGATCCGCAGCTTCGTGTCGGTGCAGAACAGTCTGGTTGCGCTTCCGCTCTCTCTCTACGGCTCACAGGCGCAGAAACAGCAGTGGTTGCCGAAGCTATCGAGTGGGGAGACGATTGGCTGTAGCTGTCTGGTCGAGCCCGGTCGGCCGGTCAGCGCGGACGACGTGGAGCCAACCGCACGAGCGGTGGCTGGCGGGTGGGCATTGAACGGCCGGGTGAGCTGGGTCACGAACGCGCCGGTCTGTGACCTCGTGGTGGTCTGGGCAAGGGCCGATGGCGCCGCCGACGGCGTGCGGGGTTTCGTCGTTCCCCGGTCGGCTCGGGGGGTGAGCGTCCGACCCATTCGGCAGCGGTTGTCACTGCGAGCGTGCAGCACCGGAGTCATCACCCTCGACGACTGCCCGGTCGCGGACGAGCAGGTGTTGCCTGCCGCGGTGGGATTTCGCGCGCCGATGCGTTGTCTCTCGGACTACCGCTACGCGGTCTGCTGGGGTGTGGTGGGAGCGATGGCGTCCTGCTACGAGACCGCGCTGTCGTACGCGACGACGCACTTTCAGTTCCAGCGCCCGATCGCGCAGTTTCCACTGATCCAGGAGGGTCTGGTGGACATGGCGACTCACCTCGCCGGTTCCCAGATGCTCGCGTATCAGCTCGGGCGTCTGAAGGCAGTCGACGCGCTCGCCGATGCGCAGATCGCACTGGTTCAGCGCCACAACTGCGCCGCCGCCCGGTCGGTGGCGGCGCAGGCGCGCAGTATCCTCGGCGGCAACGGCATCACGCTGGACTACGCGCCGATACGGGTGCTGGCGAACCTGGAAGCGGTATCGGCCGAAGCGGGCGCCCTCGAGCTTCACCCGTTGCTCGCGGCAGAGAGCCTGGTGGGAAATGCGTGAGATCCGGTCTGGATGGGCTGCCCTCGTCTTGGTCCCCAGATCGGCCGGCGGGTTTCGTCGCCGGGTTCACGTGATGAACGCACGACCTGGCAACTCCGGCAGCACCAGTGTGTCGTGCACCTCGTGCTGCCAGCGACGGAGTCGCCCATAGAGCGATCGGACGATGCCCTCGCGGCCCGGGTCGCGGATCGCGTTGTGCAGCTCGCCCGGATCCTCCCGCAGGCTGTACAACTCGTGCTCCCCAGTGAGGTGGACGTTCAGTTTCCACGGCCCGCGCCGGATGGACCGCCAGTCGACCGGGCCGAGCTGATCCGCGGTGAGGCTGCGAAGCGGGCCAGTGCGCGGCAACCGCGCCCAGTAGCCTCCCCAGCCGGGTAGACCTTCGAGTCCGGACCACTCGACGACCACCGTAGCGTCGTCCGGTGCGATATCGCCGTCCGTGAGAAGCGGCACCAGGCTCGTGCCTTGCACGTGTCCCGGCACCGGTAGGTCGAGCAGGTCGAGAAGCGTTGGCACCAGATCGACCTGGCTCACCGGCGTGGCGATCCGTCTGGCCGGAAGTCCGGGCGCCCGGATAATCAGGGGCACGCGCACCGCCCCCTCGTACGGCACGCACTTCATGATCATCCGGTGCTCACCGAGCATGTCCCCGTGCTCGCTGGTGTACACCACGATCGTGTCCTCGGCCAGGCCCAGCGCCTCCAGGCGATCGAGCACCCGCCCCACGTGCTTGTCGACCAGTGAGCAGAGGCCCCAGTATCGGGCGGTGAGATCCCGCCAGCCAGCCTCGTTGTTTGGCTGCACCCAGGGGTTATCCTCAACGAACATCTGCCGCAGCACACGGTAGCGAAAGGGTACCGTCTCTTCCATCTCTCGGTACCACGATACCGGCAGCCTCACGGCCTCGGTCCGGTACACGCCATCCCAGGGGCCAAAGTACGGGAAGTGCGGCTCGAGGAAGTTCACGGAGAGGAAGAAGGGCTGGTCGCGATAGGTCTCCAGGAACCGGATGCACTCCGCAGCCTGGAAGGCCGGCTTGCCGACCTCCTCGGGGAGACGGGCCGCGGTGTCCCGGTTGAAGATCCTGCCGCCGTGCCACTTGTCAGGCGGCGCATAGCCACGCTCTACCAGGAAGGCGTGGTAGGAGCTGTAGCCCTCGGCCGTAAGATCCTTCGTGTACATGTCCTCCGTGCTGATCCAGAACTGCTCGAAGCCGTGCTGCGGGCGGACCTCGTGGCCCAGGTGCCACTTGCCGACGTAGCCGCAGGCGTAGCCGGCCGGACGCAGCAGCTCGGCCAGGGTGGGGGTGTCGGCGCCCAGCACCATGTCCTTCTGCGTTGCGCCGTGGGTGTGAGGATAGAGTCCGGTCAGGATCGAGGCGCGTGACGGGCTGCACACCGGCTGGGTGCAGTACGCCTGCTCGAACAGGATCCCCCGGTCCGCCAGGCAATCGACGTTCGGCGTGCGGATCCGGGGGTTGCCATACACGCCCAGGGAATCCGCGCGCTGCTCGTCGGTCCAGACGAGGAGCACGTTCATTGGTCGCCCAGACATGGCAGTTCTCCTCGCGAGGGGATCTAACGAGCGTCCGTGAGCCCAGTCGATCGCCTGGAGCACCAGCCTCTGGAAGGTGGGGTGGTTGATGGCGCGGGCATCGTGCCCGAGCGCGTTGTAGTGCACTCGCCCCTTCCCGAAGCTCTTCACGTAGAGCAGCGGGTGGCCTTCGGCCGAGGCGAGGACGTGGATGTCCGGGCCGAGCGGACCCTCCCCCAGGCGACGAAGCTCCCTGGATGGTCGGCCCTTCGCCAGCTCCGCGGCGAGCACCGCGAACTCCGCGACGTTGCCCCCCTGCTCATACAGCTCGTCTCCGATCTCGAAGTCCTCGATCCCCGCAGTGATCGGGTGCGTTCGATCGTCGACAGTGACCGTGAACGTCTTGAACGGGTCGTGGCGCAGGAACCGGCTGCCGAGCATCACCAGGTAGACCGGAGCGTTCCAGAAGGTGGCCGTGGCCCCGTGGATGCCGACGAAGCCTTTCCCTTCTTCGATCGCGCCCAGCAGCGCCCCCACTTGCTC
>JACPQP010000031.1 GCA_016190465.1 Chloroflexota bacterium | reverse complement strand
GGGGGAGAGGTCTGCGCGCAGTCGCGCGAGACGGGATCGGCTTACCAGAGTGGCGAGAACTCGCCGCGCACCTGGATCTGGTCGAACAGGTTGGCGGTCGAGTCGGACAGCAGGCCGATGCAGGTCGGACCCTGGCACGGCGGTGTCGGGTAGGCGGGCACCGCCGTCGCCGTCGGCACGGTCGCGTTCTCCGTGTCGTACAGCGTCAGCTTGGGCCTTCCGTCGATCGACACCGTGATGCCCGACCGGCCGGTGATGACGCGCATCTGGATGGTCACCGGGGCGCTCAACGAGTGTGCGACGATCGCCACCTGGGTCGAGACGCCGCCGACCATTTTGTCGATGTAGAGGTTGGTCCCGTCGACGTAGGCGACGGCGTAGTTGGACTCGTCCATGTACCAGAACACCAGCCCGGCCTGGCCGCCGACGTAGTAGATCGTCGCCGCCACGTCCTGGAACAGCGCGTTCTCACCGCTCCGGTAGTCGGTGAACGGCTGGACTACCTTGATCGGCGGTGACACCGGCGTGACGGCAGGCGTGGCGATGATGCGCGCCCGGCCGCTGAACACCTCCCAGGCGCCCGGCGGGGCCCAGTTCGACGAGGTGATGGCGTACAGGTCGGTGCCGCCGCCGTAGTTGAAGAACGGCTCGAGCAGGATCGGGGTCGCCGTGATCGTCGGTGTGGCGGTCTGGGTCGGCGTGTTGGTCGCCGTCCATGTCGCCGTCGACGTATCCGTCGCCGTGGCAGTCGCCGTCGGCGTGTCGGTCACCGTCGGCGTGTCGGTCGGCGTCCCAGTTTCCGTCGGCGTCGGCGTATCCGTAGGTGTATCTGTAGGCGTAGGCGTGTCCGTAGGCGTGGGCGTATCGGTTGGTGTAGCTGTGTCCGTCGGAGTAGCGGTCTCCGTCGGCGTCTCCGTCACCGTCGGCGTCGCCGTGTGGGTCGACACCAGGGGCGAGCCGAAGACCTGGACGCGGTCGTTGCCCGAGTCGGCCACGTAGACGTTGCCCAGGGTGTCGACCGAGACACCGCTCGGCCCGACGAACTGGTTGGTGCCCGCACCCAGCGAGCCCCATCGGCCCAGCGGAGACCCGCTCGTCGAGAACCACTGCATCCGGTGGTTGCCGCTGTCGGCGACGTAGACCGAGGTCCCGCTGACGACGAGACCCTTCGGGTTGGTGAGCTGCGCGTTGCCCGAGCCGGTGGTCCCCCAGCTCGTGGAGATGGTATCGCCCGACTCCAGGACCTTGTAGACGCGCGCGCTGCCCGAGGAGTCTGACGTCACGTAGACGTAGCCGGCGCCGTCGGCGTCGACGCCGCGCAGGTCGCTCGGCAGGCTGCCACCGCCGGTGAGCGTCGCGCTGAGGGTGCTGAGGTCGAGGTTGTAGACTTTGACCGAGCCCGTCAGCAGGACGTAGACCTTGGAGTTCGCCTCGTCGACGGCCAGGCCGTACACGGAGGCGCCGATGGCGGTGCTTCCCAGGGACGTCCCCGCCAGATTGTACCGGTACACCGTGGAGCTGTCCGAGACGTAGATGGTCGTGCTGCTCACGGCGAGCCACTCGGGAGCGGTGAGGCCGGTCACCAGCGCCGACACGAACGTTCCGTCCGACTTGAACTTCTGGACGCGGGCGTTCCAGTTATCCACGACGTAGACGAAGCCGTCCGAGCCGTTACCGATGCCGATGGGGTTCGCCATCTGACCGCTGCCGCTGCCGAAGGAGCCGAACGACATGGTGAAGGCCAACGGCGTCGCGGTGGCCGTCGCCGTCCCGGTCGGCGTCGGGGTGCCGGTCTCGGTTGGGGTGCTCGTCTCAGTCGGTGTGCTCGTCTCGGTCGGCGTGCCGGTCGCCGTCGCGGTCGAGGTCGACGTGCCCGTGCGAGTCGCCGTCGGCGTCCGGGTCGGCGTAGGCGTCTTGGTCGGGGTCGGCGTCCGGGTCGTCGTCGGGGTCCCGGTCTGGGTCGGCGTGCTGGTGATGGTCGGGGTCAGTGTCACCGTCCGGGTCTGGGTCGGCGTCCGCGTCTTGGTCGGCGTCCGCGTCGGCGACCCGGTCATCGTCGCCGTCGCGGTGGGCGTCGGCGTCCCGGTCGCGGTGGGTGATGGGGTGGCCGTCGACACGAGCACCGAGCCATAGATCACGATCCGGTCGTTACCCGTGTCGGAGACGTAGAGGTTGCCCAGGCCGTCGACCGCGACCCCGCGCGGGCCACTGTAGGAGCCGAGGCTGCCGAGGTCACTGCCGGTGGTCGACCACTGGTAGACCCGGTTGTTGCCGGTGTCGGCCACGTAGACGGTGGTGCCCGAGACCGCGGCGCCCTGGGGGCTCGACATCTGGCCGGCGCCACCGCCCGACGCCCCCCAGCTCGCGAGGATGGCGCCGCTGCTGGAGTTCAGCTTGTAGACCTTGCCCTCGGCTGAAGAGACGACGTAGAGGTTACCCGAGGCGTCGAGCGCGATGCCGCGCAGCGTGCTTGGCAGGGTCCCGCTGCCGAGGTAGGTATCCGGGAAATCGCTCGTGAGGCCGAAGACGCCGATCTTGTCGTCGAAGAGGACGTAGAGCTTCGAGCTCGCCTCGTCGACGGTCAGGCCGTACACGTTTTGCAGGCCAAGGGTGGCGCTCCCTTGTAGCGTCCCGCCGAGCGAGTACCGCCGCAGCCGATAGGTCGAGTGCCCGTTGTCGGAGACGTAGACCCTTGTGCTGCTGACGGCCAGCCACTCGGGGGCGATCAGGTCCGCCGCGCCAAAGGCGGCGGAGAACGACCCGTCCGAGTTGAACTTCTGGACGCGCATGTTCCCCCGGTCGGCGACGTAGATGAACCCGTCGGGCCCGAAGGCGACGCCGACCGGTGTCGCGAACTGGCCGTCGCCACTACCGCTGGCGCCAGCAGTGGCCATCGCCGCGGGCGTCGGGGTGGAGGTCAAGGTCACGGTCGGGGTGTTGGTCTCGGTGGGGGTGTTGGTCGTGGTGAACGTTTGCGTCACCGTGGGCGTTCGCGTCGGGACCAGCGCCTCGACCGGCCGGGCCGGCTCGATGTAGGGCGAGCCAAGCAGCCAGAGCGCCAGCAACACCGCGACTCCGCCGACGAGCATCAACGCGCGCTTTACATACATCACACTAGCCTCCCTGCTCCGGGCGGGCAGGATGCCCGCGCTCCCAGCTTCAAGATTGGGAAGGGTGCGCACACGCGCGCACCCTCAACACAGGATGCGATGCCGCTGGCATCGCCATACTTCTCCTCGTCAGCTCACCCCCCTATGACGCGGTGCCCCTATTGCTACAGCCGCACTCCTGCGCTGGTCATTCCGAGCCGCAGCCCGTTTGTCATTCCGAGCCGCAGCGAGGAATCTCGGTCGTGGCCCTTGTGCACCGTGGCGGAGATTCCTCGCCCGCGGGGCTCGGAATGACAAGTGCGGCTGTAGCATTATGGTGAGCCTCCCAAAGGCGCCGGAGTCCGGGCTCACCACAGACCGCACGAAGAGCCTCTGTGCCCCTGGTGCCTTTGTGGTGAGATCCGTTCACCATTCGTCGCGGGCGAACGCAAGGTTCGCCCCTACCGAATGGCGCGACAACAGAATCCCCTACCCGCCCGGCTGTTTAATGGACATGGTACGAACGGGCTAGCCCATGTGTCAAGGTAATACTTCACATTGGCCGCCCCACTTTTCCTACGCTGGCTAGCCGAATAGTCCTAGCCCATTCCATCCCGAGTCCACCCGAACATCCTGGCCCGTGGATGCGCGAGTGTCCTCTATCTCAGTATCGGCAGATCTACGGGAAAAAAGAGAGTGCGCTCGCCTTGACAGGTCGTTCCTCTGCGAGTCTCTGGCACGAGGAAAAGCGCTGGTGGAAAGGCCCCCCGGTGTAACTATCGGTTCGTGGCGGCTCGGGCGCAATCATTCGACCAGGCTTCCTCAGCGCGCGAAGGTGGGCAGTTGCACCAACAGGTTGCTGGTGTAGCTCATCAGCAGCGACAGCATCCACGGCCCGAAGAGCACGAGCGTCGCGAACAGCGCGATAGCCTTGGGGATGAACGTCAGCGTCATCTCGTTGATCTGCGTCACCGCCTGAAAGATGCTCACCGCCAGGCCAACCACCAGACTCAAGAGCAAAAGTGGCCCGGCCACGAGCACGGTGACCACCAGCGCGTTCCGCGCCACCACCATCACCGTGTCCAGCGTCATGTTCCCCCTCCGAAAGCAGCGAGCGGGTGACCTAACCCCCCAGCCCCCTTCCCGACACGGGAAGGGGGAGCCGCCACCCCCCTCCCCGCGTCGGGCCCGGCTCAGGAACGGCGGGAAGGGGGGAGAGGTCCGGCCCTGGCCCAATGCCGCCACGCACCGCTGCAAGGGCAGACGGTAGCTGGCCCCATCTCACTGTAGCCCTCGTCGGACCCTGTGGACATCGGGAGATCCCCTAAACCCGTAGCCGGGTGTCCCGAACATGGCGACGGGGCGACCGGGCAAGCTTTCTTGACCTTTTCGGTCAATCACGGTTACAATGGCTATAGGGGGCGAGCCTGGGAACTGGAGCAGAGCCGATCGTCAGGCTGGCGATGACCGTGATCGCCAGGGCTCCTCACCGGTCAATTTCGCGAAAGGAGTAGAGCGTCATTATGGATCCATCCGAACACAGCGGCGATCTCGAGGAGCAGGCTCGACGCATCGCCAATCGAGCGTTTTCCCGCGGCGGCAGGCCGCCGAGCGAGGTCGATGCGGCGACCGCGCTTCTTCGGCAGTATGGCTCCCGCATTCTGTCGCTGGCCATCGTGGTGGTCCTCGGTCTGTGGATCATCTCGGGTTTCTACGTCGTGGGGCCTGGCGAGGAGGGCGTGATACGCCATTTTGGCAAAAACATCGGCCGAACTGCCCCCGGCCTGCACTTTCGGCTGCCGTGGCCAGTTCAGCAGGTCGACATCGTGAACGTGCAGCAGATTCGGCGGATCGAGGTGGGCTTCCGGACGCAGAGTCAGGGGCGAGTGGTTCAGGTTCCGCAGGAATCCTTGATGCTCACGGGCGACGAGAACATCGTGTTCGCCCAGATGATCATCCAGTACCGCGTTCGCGACCCCAGCGCCTATCTGTTCCGCCTGCGCCAGCCTGACGAGGCGGTGCTCGCGACAACCGAGGTGGCGCTCCGAAGCAAGGTCGGCAATATGACCATCGACGATGCGCTGACCACCGGTCGCGATCAACTGCAAGAAGAGACCCGCGCGTTTCTCCAGCATCTCCTCGACACCTACGAGTCCGGGATCCTCATCACCAGTGTGCGGCTCCAGACCGTCGATGCGCCCGATCAGGTCAAGGACGCGTTCCACGATGTCGTTCGGGCCCGCGAGGATCGCGAGAAGGTCATCAACGAGTCTCGTGGCTACAAGGAAGACATCATCCCCAAAGCCCGCGGCGAGGCCCAGCGAATCCTCCGGGCAGCCGAGGCCTACCAGCAAGAGCGCGTGATCATGGCAAATGGCGACGTCGCGCTCTTCCTCGCCGTGCTCGAAGAGTACCGAAAAGGGAAGGACGTCACCCGCGAACGCCTCTATCTGGAGAGCATGGAGCGTGTGCTCGCCAGGCTGGAGAAGATCGTGATGGATGGAGCGGCGAGCAGCAATCTGCTGCCCTTCCTGCCACTCCGCGGACAGGCGGCCGGAAGCACCCCGGCGGCACCCGCGCAACCGGCGCCGCAGCCGACTCCGGCTGCGCGACGCTGATGAGCAGGGACGGAGGCCCTCACCCCACGAACAGTCCATCTGGACTGTTCGTGCCCCTCCCAGAGGGAGAGGGATGCGACGACCGCCTTCTCCCACTGGGAGAGGGACGCGACGACGGCTGAAAGGAGAGCGCATTGAAGTCCACCATCACACTGCTGATCGCCCTGGTGATCGCGTTCGTCGGGCTCCAGGCAACCTACGTGATCGACGAGACCAATCAGGCCATCATCACCCAGTTCGGGCAATACGTGCGAGACGACCGTGAGCCCGGCCTGTACTTCAAGATTCCGTTTGCCCAGGAGGTCGCTCACTTCGACAAGCGGGTCCTCGTCACGGATCTGTCGGCGGCCGAGTATCTCACCCTCGACAAGAAGCGGGTGATGATCGACAACGTCAGCCGCTGGCGCATCCGCGACGTCTACCGGTTCTTCGTGACCGTCCGAACCGAGCCGGGCGCCCAGACCCGCCTCTACGACATCATCGCGTCCGAACTGCGCCAGGAGGTCGCCTCGTACGACTTCGATCAGTTGATCGCCCGCCAGCGTGAGCCGATCATGGACCGGGTGTCGCGACGAGTCGCCGACAAGGTGGTCGACTTTGGCATCGAGATGATCGACGTTCGCATCAAGCGGGCGGACCTACCGCAGGAGGTGCAGGCCAGCGTCTTCAACCGGATGGTTGCCGAGCGTGGCCGAATCGCGAAACGGTACCGGTCCGAGGGCGAAGAGGAGGCGGCGAAGATTCGAGCGGAGGCCGACAAAGAGTCGGTCATCCTGCGAGCCAGGGCCTACGAGGAATCGCAACGCGTACGCGGACGTGGCGACGCCGAGGCGACCTCCATCTACGCCAACGCCTTTGGCCAGGACCCGGAGTTCTACGGCTTCGTCCGGAGCCTGCAAGCCTACGAAAAGTTCCTCGCCGACAAGGGCACCATGGTGTTAAGCACCGATTCAGAGTTGTTCCGGTACCTGGCGAGCCCTACAGGCTCATCTAACCGGCCACGGTAGGCAGATCTCTTCAGTCGGCGAGAGGGGGCGCGGTGTTCGGCGCCCCCTCTCGCTTTTCCTGGGGCTACCTGGACCACGCCTCCGCCATTGGTGCTGATCCGCAGGCCTGCGACAGAAGGTGGCAGCGACGGCTCGCCATCGCTGCGGCTATTGCCTGACCGCCCAGCAAGTCAGTGGCGCTCAGATGCACGTCGACCACATCGTCCCCCTCAGACTGAAAATCATGGCCGCGCTCGCCGCCCTTGTATTAGAATGAATTATGAGCCTGCTTCCCACTCGAGGCGTCGCCGGTTCGGTGACGGTACCGGGAGAAGCTCCTTGTTTGATCACTGCGCAGGTACGTCAGCGTGTCTCACGGCGCTTACCAGGGTTGCAGCGAGCGACGCGACTGGCTCCTTGTGCAGAGATCCATACTCCCTATGCGGAAAGAGAGGATCGAGCCGTGACACCTTCTCCAACGCTCGACGTCGAGCAGTTGCGGGCGGCGATTCAGGGCGAGTATGCCGAGGTCGCCAACTCGCCGACCAGGGGCTTTCACTTTCACACGGGCCAGCCGTTGGCCCGCATGCTTGGGTACCCGGACGATTGGATCGCCACCCTGCCGGCGGCGGTGGTGGAGTCCTTCGCCGGCACCGGGAACCCCTTTCGCCTGGGTGACATCTGCCCCGGCGAACATGTCGTCGACGTGGGCTGTGGCGCCGGCCTGGACACCCTGATCGCGGCGCAGATGGTCGGACCCACCGGTCGGGTCGTCGGGGTGGACATGACCCCGGCGATGCTGGAGAAGGCCCGGCGGGGCGCCGTCGCGTCCGGCCTGGCCAACGTCGAGATCCGGCACGGCTACGCCGACGCGCTTCCCATCCCCGATGGCTGGGCGGACGCGGTCATCTCCAACGGCGTGCTGAACTTGATGCCCGACAAAGCGGCTGCCCTGAAGGAGATGGCCCGGGTGCTCAAGCCGGGTGGCCGCCTGCACATCGGCGACATCCTGGTGCAGACACCGGTGCCTGAGGACGCCAAGCAGGATATCGCCCTCTGGACTGGCTGAATTGCCGGCGCTCTGCTGGAGGCAGAGCTTGAGGCCACGGTCGTGGCCGCCGGTTTCGTGGGTTTCGCCATCACGTGGCGCGCGGACGTCTTCAGCGGCGCGCCCCAATCGAGCAGCGCCGCCGAGTTTGGCACCCTGGGCATCAACTTCCGCGCCCACAAGGCGGCGAATGACGCCGAGTGGTCGGCCGCGCTGGCGGCTCTCAGTTGTGAGCCACCGGCCACCCCCAAGCTCACCTCACTCCTGGGCGCCGACGCGTTCTACGATGCCGGGAACAAGGGATGCGGCGAGGGTCCGCTGGACGAGATTGCCGGGAAGATGCGACGCCTGGCGCCCGGGCAGACGCTGGAGATCCGGGCGACCGATCCCGGTGTCGCCAGTGACTTGACCGCGTGGTGCCGGTTGACCGGGCATCAACTCGTCGTCCAGCAGGGAGATCGCTATCTGATCCGCCGCGGGGGATGACGCGGGACGCGCCGAATTGAAGCCACATCAAGTGTGGCAGCTATCTTGTCAGCGAGGGAGTATTCCAATGGGACAGGTCATGATCAACAGCACCCACGGAAAGGACGACGTCGAGCGGGCATCGCTCGCCTTTGTCGTCGGCAACGTGGCTCTCACCTCGGGTCAGGAGGCCACCATGTTGCTGACGATCGAGGGGGTGTGGGTCGGCACGAAGGGCTACGCGGGCGGGCTCCAGGCGAACGGGTTCTCCCCGCTGGCAGACCTGGTGCAGCAGTTCGTCGCGAATGGCGGACGGGTGTGGGTCTGCGGGGCCTGCGCCAAGCCTCGCGGCATCACCAGCGAGCACCTGATCGAGGGAGCGCAGATCATCGGGGCAGCTACCGCCATCGAGGCGATGGTCAATGGTGCGCAGACGCTAAGCTTCTGAGTGATTGTGCTTGCGACTGGGAGACGCTCACTCCAACCGTGACACCGACCGGCACCAGATGCTCGCTTCGGAGTGATCTGGCTTGCGACGACGTGGGAACGCTGCTAACATAGATTACGGCGACCCCTGCGTGGCAGTGGATCGTCGGCGGTTGGAAAGTCGGCGCCTCGCCGCGCCCGCACTTTCCACAGTCCTGTGACAGGAACGCATTAGTCAGAGAAACGTGTGGAGACTATTTTACAATGGTACTTTCCCCCAATGGCAACTACGTCGCGCTCTTCATTGACTTTGAGAACATCCGCAACGCGCTGCGGAAGCAGTACTACGCCGAGCCCGACCCGCAGGTGTTGATCGCGAAGGCGATGAAGTATGGCACGGTGAGCTTCGCGGCGGCCTACGCGGACTTTTCCCGCCAGCCCGAGTGGTGCCGTCGCCAACTCGAAGCGGCTGGCATCGAACCCGTCCAGGCGCTTCCCAAGCGGCATCGTTCCAGCGATGCGGAGCAACCGGAACAGGTGGAGGACCGGACGGACTTCTATCTGCTCATCGGCATCTTTGAAGCAGTGCTTGATCGCCCGCATGTGAAGACATTCGTATTGATGACCGGCGACAGCGACTTCGTGCGAATCGTCGCCAAGCTCCGCACCCGGCTGGACAAGCGGGTCGTGATCGCCGGGGTCCCCGGCTCGATCAGCGTCGACCTGGTTCGGGCTGCCGGCGGCGATGTCGATCCCGTGGATGTGCCGGTCGTGGTGCCCGCCGAAGAGGTGTCGGAGGAGACGCGGCGACAGTTCATCCGGGCCATGGCGCAGCTCGAGTGGGAATACCCGACTTTCAATGGGTACGTCAAGTGGTTTAGCCACCCGAAGAACGAGCTGCATATGGCCGAGAGCACGGTGCGCCTGCTCCTGGAGGAACTGATCGGCCAGGGAGTGCTCTTTCAGCAGGAGGAGACGCTGCCGAACGGCTCACCCATCCGAACGACCCGAATCAACCGGACGCATCTGGTGGTCGCCGAGGCCGTTCCCACCGGTTGACTGGGCGCGTAGCGGTCAGTGATCAGCAGTCAGCCAGTGGGCGTCCCGCGGGCGTTCGGCGCGGCTGAGTGCTGATCGCTGACCGCTACTTACTGGGGAGCCGGCGCGGTTGCACGACAGACAGCACCGCCGCGACGATCATGCCGGCGAACAGCAGCACCAGCGCCCAGCCCTGGGGTGCGCCGATCAGTTCGAGCAGCAGCCCCAGGACGAGCCCACCAAGCGCGCCGATCACGATATAGGCAAGAAACCGCAGATAAGCTGGAATCATCCCGCAATCTCCAACGCCCCCCTCTATCCCTACCCCCATCCAGGGGGAAGGGGCGCTCTGCCCCCTCTCCCTCTGGGAGAGAGCGGGTGTGGGGGCGTCTGCCCCGGTAGGAGAGGGGTAAGGGTCACTGATCCGCTGGCGGCAGGGGTGTATCCGTCCCTGGGCCAGACTGGCGCCACTTCTCGTCGACGAGCGCCCGGATCTCTCGAAGAGCCTTTCCCTCGCCCTGCAGCTTCATCACGTCCCGCGTGATGCCGACGCAGGTCCCTCAGCCAAAGCTCATCGGGTCGAGAACCACCGAGCCGTCGGCTCGCACCTCTCGGATGTAGCAGTCCTTGTTCGAGGTGTGCCCCTGTTCACCACAGCCACAGTAGCACGGAAAGTACTGGAGGATCTGGGGATTGCCGAGCGCGTAGCGGTAGGCTTCCTGAACCGCGGGCGCAGCCTGCCAGAACTGGTCTGGCCACACATTCCGGGCCGGCCAGGCCACCAGCACGCCGCTCGTGGGAACGCTCTCACGCGAGCAGGCCGCCCCCACGACGAGCACGACGCCACCCACCAGAGTCCCCAACAGGTGGCGACGGGACAGCCGTCGCGCCATCCAGCTTGTATCAGCCATAGCCGCCATGGTGCCTGTCTCCGCACAGTCGGGTGGACGCGGCCATCCCCCGACGGATGCCCCTACGCTCCCCCGCCCCGATACCGACCCCCGTGAGCCGCGTGCAGCGGGGTCTGCCGGGGCCCGCGCTGACCACTCATACACTACCACAACCGCTTCTCGATTGCCAGGGTGGGAACGCCCGACGAGTTGACATAGGGCATGTGGATAACTCCCCTGGTTCCGTGGATAACTGGGGATAACCGTGGAGAACTTCGGGGAAAGGCGGCGGGGAGCGACAGCCAATGGCGGCTGCGGACCGGTATCCGGGGGACAACCTCGCGTCCTGTCCACCCAGTCGTCAACATTTGCGCTGGGACATCCCGGCTACCGTCTGCCAATTGCCAGAAGGATCCACCAGGAGGCGGCCCTTTTCCCCTGCGTTGACCCGTTCACGGACGTCGCGGGGCGCGTTCTGGCGGATTATCCACTGTATCCACCGTTTCCCGCCCCCGACGACGACTCCGACGACGGCCCTCTCTACTCTCTTCTCGATGAGTGATACAATGAAGGTGATCCTCACCGCTGCCCTCTCCCAGAGGGAGAGGGGGAGGCTTCCTCTCCCTCTGGGAGAGGCACGAACAGCCCTCCCGGACTGTTCGTGGGGTGAGGGTTGCCCGGTGAAGGGGGCTCAACGAGGGAGGCCGGCACAGCCGATGCATACGGTAGGTCGCAAGTGTTCGCTCCGCGCCGGACAGGTGGAAGTTCCGTGATTTTTGACCAGGCTACTATCCGAGTGGCGGGAGGCGACGGGGGGAACGGGGTCGTCAGCTTTCGCCGGGAGAAGTTTGTGCCGCGGGGTGGCCCCGATGGTGGCGACGGGGGCCGGGGTGGAAGCATCTACCTGGTTGCCGATCCATCGCTTGATACCCTGACCGTGTTTCGCCGGAAGCGACTCTTCCGAGCTGAGCGGGGGGGGAACGGGGCCGGCGCGAACAAACATGGGCGGAAGGGTGAGGATCTCCTCATCCGAGTCCCTGTTGGCACGATCGTGCGAACACCGGACGGGGAGTTGCTGGCCGATCTCGACAAGCCTGGCGAGCTGACGCTGGTCGCGCGCGGTGGCCGGGGTGGGCTGGGCAACGCGCATTTTGCGACGTCCACCAACCAGGTGCCACGCATCGCTCAGAAGGGCGAGCCGGGCGAGGAGCGCGAGCTCGCCCTGGAGCTGAAGCTCATCGCCGATGTGGGCATCATTGGCTACCCCAACGTGGGCAAGTCCACGCTGCTCGCCGTGGTGAGTCGCGCTCACCCGAAGATCGGGCCGTATCCCTTCACGACGCTGACCCCGAACCTCGGGGTTGTCGAGCTAGAGGACCATGTCATGGTCCTGGCCGATATTCCGGGCCTGATCGAAGGCGCGCACCGGGGGGCTGGCCTTGGCCACGAGTTCTTGCGCCACATCGAGCGGACCAGGGTTCTCATCCACGTGGTCGACGCGACAGCCGAGGATCCGGTCGCCGATTTCGAGCGGGTCAACGCCGAGCTCGGGCAGTACGACCCGCGGCTGTACGAGAAGCCGCAGATGGTGGCGATCAACAAGATCGACCTCCCCGAGGTGCGCCTGCGCCTGGCCGGGATCGAGGAGACGTTTCGGGAGCGAGGGTATCCGGTCTTCGCGATCTCGGCGGCGACGGGCGAGGGGGTACAGCCTCTGCTGTGGCAGGCATGGAAGCTGTTGCAGCAAGAGCGCGAGCGCGAGGTGGAGCGGGCGCCGGCGGCAGTGGGCGCGCCGGTGCTGCGCCCGCGGCCGGTCGAGAGGTTCACCGTCAGTCAGGAGGCCGGGGCGTTTCGGGTGAGCGGTCGTCCGGTCGAGCGCATTGTCGCCATGACCGATCTGGAGAACGAGTATGCGGTTCAGATGCTCCAGCGCGAGCTCCAGCGCCGAGGCGTGACGGCGGCGCTAGAGAAGGCGGGCATCAAACCCGGTGACACCGTTCGTGTTGGCAAGGTCGAGCTGGAGTGGGCCTGAGTACGTGAGGAGGGTTGGGGTTCTGGGTGGGACGTTTGACCCGATCCACCACGGCCACCTGGCGGCGGCCGAGGAATGTCGGGTTCGTCTTCGCCTTACCGAAGTGCTGTTTGTGCCGGCCGGCCAGCCTCCCCATAAGCATGGACGGTCTGTCGCGTCAGCGGCGCTGCGCGCGGCGATGGTCGATCTCGCCATTGCCACCAACCCGTTCTTTCGTCTCTCCCGGATCGAAGTTGACCGCTCGGGCCCTTCCTACAGCGTGGAGACCGTTGCTCAGTTGAAGGACGAGCTCAGACCGGCGACCGAGATCTACTTCATCATCGGGATGGATTCACTGGCCGAGATCCTCGCCTGGCACGAGCCGGCCCGACTCCTCTCGCTCTGCCACGTGGTGGCGGTGACCCGTCCGGGTGTCCGGCTAGTTGATCTCGCGTCGCTGGAGCCAGATCTCCCCGGTGCCGGCCAGCGGATCAGCTTGCTTCCGGTTCCCGAGCTCAACATCTCCTCGTCCAACCTGCGCCGACGCGTCTTTGAGGGGCTCCCGATCAAGTACCAACTCCCCGAGTCAGTCGAGGCCTTCATCGCTCAGCACCAGCTTTACCGCCCGTCTGGCTCGACTCCAAGCAGTCGTCAGTAGGTAGCTATCAGTCATCAGGAGCGTCAGGCAGCCATTGGCACAGCCTCCGGCTGGCGGTTGACTTCCGATCACCGTCGGCGTATCTTGCCACTACCGCTGGACTCCGGCGAGTCCTGTCGAGTCTCGGACCCCTATCTTCTGCTCAGATCTACTGCTCACACTATCTCATGCTCAGTACGGAGGCAGTGAAACGCTCGTGAAGTATCTGCTGCTCTCCCTGGCCAGCGGGGTGCTCGCACTCGCGCTGGCCTGTGGAGCCGCCCCGACTGCGACGCCCCTCCCACCGACTGCGCCTCCCGCCACGGTCGCGGAGAGGTCAACGCCGGCGACAGCGATAGCGCCCACGGCCACGCCCATCCCCAGGCCTCCCTCACCAACCTCCGGGCCCAGCCACTCGGCCCTCCTCGAGCGAGCCCGACCGCTCGTCGAGCGGGCGTTTGCGCGGAACGACGCCGCCGATATCGTCGCCTTGCTTCAGCGGACGACCGAGATCGCCGATCAGCAACAGCAGTTCGAGCAGTACCTCGGGGCCTGGCAACTGATGCGGATGCTCTACGTCCAGGGTGACCGGAAGCCGGACCAGAAGGCGGCGATGGATGTGGTGGAGGAGGTCGCCAAGACGTATCCGCAGTATCGCGAAGAGCTGTTTACGCTGGAGAAGAAGTGAGGGGTAGCTCGATCGTCAGGAGGTTACCGTGTGGCCGGGCTTCGTGCCAGAGCTGACCGCCGTGGCGCTCGACGATCTGTTTCGCGACGTACAGGCCGAGCATGAGGCCATTCAACTGGCGAACTGACGTACCGTCGATAGCTCGCTCGTCGTTCAGTCGTGTATGGCGCCGCTCGTCGTCGCTCGCCGGCGAGTGGTCGCGGACGGTGAGGCGGGCGAAGCTCGCCTCAGCCGCCTGGCGGCGACTGATCGTGACGCGCACCTGTTGGCCAGCCGGCTCATAGTCGAGCGCATTCTCGAGAAGGCGTGTCAACGCGATCGAGAGCCGCGGCCGATCCCAGAGACCCACCACCGGTGACGGCGGCTCGACGAGCCGGATCGCCGATGGCGCCAGTGGCCGGCCGGCCAGCGAGTGGTCGATCGCCTCGCGAGTCAGGACGGCGAGATCGCACCGTTCGAGCTGGAGATCGAGTCGCCCTAACTGGAGCCACGATGCGTCGATCAGCGCATCCACCAGCGCTTCCAGTCGGGTGATCTGCTCCATCATCTGGGTGACCCCGTCGAGGTACTCGCTGGCCTCACGGCGGCTCGATCGATCAAGGCGCCGCTGAAGCAACTGTGCCCGCGCCTTGATGGTGGTGAGCGGCGTCCGGAGCGCGTGGGCGACGACCGCCAGGAGCTCGTCCTTGAGGCGATCGACCTCCCGGATCTCGCTGATGTCCTGGAACACCACGACGCTTCCGCCGGGCTGTCCGTCCGGATCGTGAAGCGGGGCGGCGCTGAGCAGCACCGGCAACTGTCGATGCGATGGACCGATCAGGATCAACTCGGCCCCGGCCAGCGGTCCGAGGCGCTGAGCCACTTCAATCAAGGGAATGCGCTGACGCTGCTCGCGTTGGCTGGCTGGCCCTGGCACCTCCACGGAGAGCAAGTCGGGACGGCTCTGAAGCGCCTCTGGGGACATCCTGGTCAGGCGATGCGCCGCCGTATTGGCCTGGCTGATCTCCCCCTGCGAGTTCGTGACCAGGATGGCGTGAGGAAGCTGGTCCAGGATGCTCTGGAGGTAGGCGCGCTCGCCCTGGGTCGCGACGTAGAGTTGGGCATTTTCCTCGGCGAGAGCCAGTGCCTGCGCACGATGGCGCTCGGCGCGCTGCTGGGCGGCGCGGGCGTCCTCGAGCACGCGCTGCTTCTGAATCGCCGCGGCGGCCTGATCGGCGAGCGCGCCCAGGATCCCACGCGCGTCCTCCGGGGGACGATGAGGCCGTCGATAGTAGACGTGAAGGACTCCGTAGAGGGTGTCCTCGATGACGATTGGCACGTGGGCGAGTGCCTGTATGCCCTGGGCATCGAGCAGTGGGCGGAGGGCAGCCGGGAGGAGCGTTATTTCGGGAGAGACGATGACCTGGCGATCGGCGGGGTGGTGTCGTTCGACGGACCTGGTGTCGAGCACGATGTCAGTGGCAGTCAAGCCCGCCAGCCCGTGACTGGCGATGCCCCGCAGCGTTTCCTCCTCGTCGCTCTGGAACAGGAGCGCCGCATCGGCATCGCCTACTTTGATGGCTGCTTCGACGATGCGCTGCACCATCTCCTCGAATGAGGTCGTGCGGGTAAGCGCATGTCCAGCCTGGAACAGGGAGCGCGTGATCGCCTCCCGACGCTGAGCGGCCACGTAGATCTGGGCGGTTTCAAGAGCGATGGCCGCGCGCTCCGCGATCTCGGTCGCGAACGTGACGTCGGGCAAGGGGAAGGCGCGTGGTCCGGGCCGGCGCCTGGCGGGGCCTGGCTCGGACGCCAGGTTGGAGTTGTCCGCGCTCGCGATCTCAGCGAAGACGAGCGCGCCAAGAGTCCGATCTTTGATCCGGAGTGGTACGTACAGGCGCGGCCGGTCGACGTTGCCGCTTCCGAAGAGGGCGTGGACGATCCCCGGTGGCAGCAGGCAGGTCATTCCGCTGCCGGTCCAGGCCTCGCCGTTGGTCAACCTGGCGCGCAGCGCCAGTTGCGTTTGGCCCAGCGGGTAGATCCGCCCGATCCAGGGACGGAGAGCGGCGCGGCATTGCGGGTCGAGGTGATCAGCCGCGGTCAACTCGACTGCCGCATCCCCCGCCGGGTCATCCCGAAGCAGGAGCAGAAAGACCGCGCTAGTCAGTAGGCCAGCCGTATCACGGACGACCGCGGCGCTGGCCTCGGCGGGATCCAGCGATGTGGCCATCCGCCGGCCAAACTCCGCGAGCAGTCGCAATCGGACCCCACTACTCGCACGATAGGGGAGGGTGGAACGCCGATGAGTGCGCACGCGCGTCGCCGCGGAATCCAGTCCTTGATCGGCGCTGGAATCGTCTTCGATTGATCCACTCGGCTGGAGACGTTCCAGGGCTTGGCTCGACCCGGTGATAGGTGATGGCACGACCGGTGTCCTCATACCCTTTGCGGTGGCTCCGGTTGGGATGCGAGTGAACTCGAGGGACGCGAAAACGCAGCGAAATAGTCGCCGTTCCTGATCTCGCAAGATCTATGCCAGCCACGAAGCGTTGAGGGATCAGCGTCGGCGGTGGACAGGGGAGGGAGAGCTGGCACTCCGCTTGCAGGGACACCGGTAGTGAGGAGAAACGTCTGGCGGCGCGGAGGGAAACCAGTAAATCCCTTGACGGAGAGAGCAGGCAGCGCTACAATACGACCAGAGAACGTTTCCGAGGTGCATCGCCGACACACTCGCAGCCGAATGGCCAGATGGCCGCCGAACTCCGAACGTGGAGACGGGGGACCAGCACGGGGGGTGAACTCGCCAGATGGCGAGCGGGTTACTCTTTCAACCCGAACCCGTCAACTAACCTCGTAGGCGTCGAAGGAGCTTGTTTAGTTGCGCTAGGCAGGCTCCTTTTGTTTTTGGGCGTGCAGGTGGTTCGCTGCCCGGCCCGGAGAGCCTCGCCGCGCGTGGGGAGGGGCAACATCGTGCAGGTTCTGATCACCTGGCCGTGGCGGGTGCTACGGGCCGTCCTCCGTGCCCTGGGGCGCACGCCCTCATCCCACTATTCAGCCGAGCAGGTGCTCGCGGTGCTGCGCGGCGAGGGGGACGCGGTGCTGCCGCAGATAGAGCGCCAGATCGCGATGCTGCCAGCCCTGCTCGGCGACGAAGAGGTCGAGCAGCAGTTCCAGCACTATCCGCGCTACTTCGAGGTGTTGCCGCGCATCATCTTTCAGTACCGGCGCGGTATTCCCCCGGGCGAGATCGCGGACAACCTTGACTTTCTGGCGACCGAATACGGGGTTCAGGCAGTAATGGAAATCACCGCTCGCGTGCTGGCCGAGCGGCTGAACCAGGTTCCTCCCCGGGCTGCCTTTCCGCTGACGAACCGGCGGTAGGGCGATCAGCGGAGCGCCACGACGTAGTTCGGTGACTCCTTCGTGATGATCACGTCGTGTGGGTGGCTCTCGCGCAGGCCGGCCCCGGTGATCCGCACGAAGCGCGCTCGCTCCTTCAGTTCGCCGATAGTTCCGGCCCCCACGTAACCCATACCGGCGCGCAGCCCCCCGACGAGCTGGTACACCAGGTTCGCCAGCGGCCCCTTGTAGGACACGCGTCCTTCGATGCCCTCCGGTACCAGCTTGGCATCGGTCTCGATCTCTTCCTGCCCATAGCGGTCACGACTGTATCCGCGGGCTTTCATCGCTCCTAGGCTGCCCATGCCTCGATACTCCTTGTAGCGCTCACCCTGGGAGAGAACAATCTCACCGGGGCTCTCGTCGGTGCCGGCGAGCAGACTGCCCAACATCACGCAGTCGGCGCCCGCACCGATGGCCTTCGCGATGTCGCCGGAGAACTGGATACCGCCATCGGCGATGATGGGGATCCCGTAGCGCGCTGCGGCCAGCGCGCTGTGGTAGATCGCGGTGAGCTGGGGCACGCCCGCGCCGGCGACAACCCGCGTGGTGCAGATAGCGCTTGGTCCGATACCGACCTTCACCGCGTCGGCCCCTGCCTCGATCAGATCGATCGTCGCTTCCGCCGTCGCGATGTTACCGGCGATGACCTCGATCCCGTGGTTGCGCTTGATCCAGCCGACCATTTCGATCACCCCGGTCGAGTGGCCGTGGGCCGTATCGACCACCAGGACGTCGACGCCCGCCTCGATCAGGGCGGCCACCCGCTCGCGTGCATCGTGGCCGACCCCGACGGCTGCCCCGACGCGAAGCCGCCCCTGCCCGTCCTTGGTGGCCAGCGGGTAGCGGATTTTCTTCTGAATGTCCTTGACCGTGATGAGTCCCTTCAGACGAAACTGCTCGTCGACGACCGGCAGCTTTTCCACCTTGTGCCGGTGCAGAATCTCCTTGGCGTCGTCAAGCGTCGTCCCGACCGGCACGGTGATCAGGTTCTCTTTCGTCATCAGCTCGTGAATCTCGCGATCAAGGTCTTCTTCAAAGCGAATGTCGCGGTTGGTCAGAATACCGACGAGCCGGCCATCCTCGGTGATCGGCACGCCCGAGATGTGGTAATGGGACATCACCTCCAGGGCACGAGTCAGCTTTTCGTGCGGCCCCAGGGTGATCGGATCGACGATCATACCTGACTCGGACCGCTTGACCTTGTCGACCTCGCTGGCCTGGGCCTCGATGGGGAGGCTGCGGTGGATGATGCCGATGCCCCCTTCGCGAGCGAGCGCGATCGCCAGGCGGGCTTCGGTGACCGTGTCCATCGCGGCCGACACGATCGGGATGTTCAGCGCGATCTGGCGAGTCAACTGGGTTCGCGTCGAGACGTCCGTCGGAAGGACATTCGACCGGGCCGGGAGAAGCAACACGTCGTCGAACGTGAGACCCTCGTAGCCGAACTTGTCCATCATACGTCGTGTATCCTCCTCGTCGACTGCCGTTCGCCGGGTACTTGCACTATTCTACTGGAACCAGGAGACATGTTGCAAACAAGATTGGCTTGCATCACTCCCCGTCCCGCTCTCTGCTGGCAGAGAGCGGGACGGGGAGTGATGTCTATGTCAAGCTCTAATTGACGTCACCGGGCTGTGGTCTATAATGCTGCCAGCGGGGTGGGGATGATGCGGCGTGATGCGCGTTCACGGCTCCAGCGGGTGGCCCCGGCCTGGCTGATCCGGGAGCCCGCTGGCGCGCTGTTTGTGGGGTTGCTGGTCAGTAGCGTTGTGCTCTTCGTGCTGGGCGCCTGGCTGACGCTGCGCGAATTGGGTGGCAGCGCGGCCAGCGTCCCCACACCGGCGATCGTGCAATCCACGTCTTCCACCGCTACCCCTACGCCGACCAGTACGGTCGCCGACGTGGTTCTGATCGATAAACGTCCCCCGACGCGCACCCCCACTCTGACGATTACGCCACGGCCAAGCGTCACCCCGACCGAGACTGAGACGCCCGTTCCGACACCCCCGCCGCCGACGGCAACGCTCGAGCCGTCGACCAGAACGCCGACTCCCACGGCTACGCTTACCCCGACTCTCACCGCCACGCCGCCATCGCCGACCGCGACCCCGACGCGGGGCCGCTTCGGCACGACTCGCGCCGCGTACGGCGGCGGCGTAGCGGTTCGGGCTCAGCCATCGTCGCAATCGCCAGCGGTCGAATCGATCCCCGTGGGCACGCGGGTGCAGTTGCTCGACCTCGTCGTCGGCGAAGCGATCGATCCGGTCGAACCACGGTGGTACCTGGTGCAGTTCAGTCGGGGGCGAGGCTACGTCTACTACAAGCTCATCGCCCCGGACTAGTACTTTTTTCTCATGGGGAATCCCCCGAAAGTACTATTAAGTTTCCGAGGCGTCCATTGACAGGCTTCCTCCCTCCCCTGTAGACTCCGATCAGGATCGTCTGGCGGGAAATCTCGCGTCGTTCAGGGGTGGGTAGAGGAGGTAGTTGTGATTCCTCAGCGGGAAGCGCGCACCCGGGAAGGCGGAATGGATACCGCAACACACTTGCCGCGTGGCATGTCGAGCCATCAGGTGGCCCGACGGATTCGCGTGCTGCTCGCCTACAGACAGACGCTGCTGCGGCAAGGGTTACGATTCCTGCTCGCCGCGCAGGGCGACATCGACGTCCTCGCCGAGGCCGGCGACGGAAAGGAAGCGGTCGAGAAGGCCGAGCAGCTCAAGCCAGACGTCGTGCTGATGGATATGGCGATGCCTATCCTGAACGGAGTCGAGGCGACGCGCCTGATCAAGAAGCGCGCGCAGCAGACGAAGGTGCTGTTGCTGACGCTCGGGGCGACCGACGACGACATCTACCGGGTGCTCCAGGCCGGGGCGTCTGGCTGTCTCCTCAAGGAGGCCGATTCGGCCGAGTTGGCGCTGGCGATTCAGGCGGTCAGCCGCGGCTCTTCCTACCTGAGTCCGGCCATTTCCGAGCGCATGGTCCAGAGCTACCTTCGCCTCGCCGGAGACAGTGACCGAGTTGCCGAGCCAGAGCCTCTGAGCGTGCGCGAGCGCGAGATCCTGCAACTGATCGCCGAGGGGCTGAGCAATCAAGAGATCGCCCGGAAGCTGATCCTGAGCGTCAAGACCGTGGAGGCGCACAAGTCGCACATCATGCGCAAGCTGAACATCCGCGGGCGCACGGATCTCATCAAGTATGCGATTCGCAAGGGATTGATCGACCTTGACACGCCCGCGGTGACGGCCTAGCGCCACCCCGCTGGGCTCGACCGACGAGCCGATGGCTGCGAACGTTTAGGGGATCAGCATCGGGGGATTAGGGGTTCTCCTGATGCCGGAGCCGCCGAGAACCGCTACAATGCGAGCAGCCATCGGCTCATATTTTTCATTAGCTTGATTCTCTGGTATGCTATTGGTTGGCAGGTTGAAGTCCCCCTCTCCCTCTGGGAGAGGCGCAAACGGTCCATCAGGACCGTTTGCGGGGTGAGGGCAGATGCATCATCAGGTCCAGGCGCCCGATGATTGAGGTAACCCGGTTTGACGGCAGCCACTTGATCGTCAACGCCGATCTGATCGAGTTCATCGAGACGACCCCGGACACGGTGATCTCGCTCACGACCCAGCGAAAGATCCTGGTGCGGGAGTCGGCTCAGGAGATCGTCGACCGGGTGATCGCGTTCAAGCGGCGCATCTACCTCGGTGGCCCCGATATCAACCCGCCATGGGGGGCGTCGGCCGGAGGTTGAGCGGCGTGGGCAGCTCGGGCCCGTACATCAGGGGGTGAGCACGCGTGGACCTGGCAACACTCTTGGGGCTGCTCATCGGTATCGGCTCGCTCCTCGGGGCGCACATCATCGAGGCAACCTCGGAGTTTCCAACCTACTTCTACGGGCTTCTCTCGGTGACGGCGGCGATGATCGTCTACGGCGGGACGGTTGGCGCTCTGCTGATCACCTTCCCGCTGGAGCAGCTCCTGGGGGTGCCGAAGGCCGCTTTGAAGGTGATCTTTCACAAGGAAGAGATGGACACCTCGGCAGTTGTCGATCTGTTCGTCCACCTTGCCGAAAAGGCCCGGCGAGAGGGGTTGCTTTCGCTGGAAGAGG
>JACPQP010000177.1 GCA_016190465.1 Chloroflexota bacterium | reverse complement strand
GTGTCCCCAAAACCGTCATGAACGCTCTGATACCCTGCTCGGGAAGGTCCAGGAAGGGCGGAGCCCGTCCTGGCGGGGTTTGGGGTGTCCCCAAAACCGTCATGAACGCTCTGATACCCTGCTCGGGAAGGTCCAGGAAGGGCGGCGCCCGTCCTGGCGGGGTTTGGGGTGTCCCCAAAACCATCAAAAACTTTCTGATACCTACTTAGCCCCAGGATCTGCCGGAGGGGAACGATCGGGACCGTTCGCCCGTCCAGGTGGACGGCTCGCCGCGCCTGAATGCTGCCGACGAGCGAGGCCGGGACGTCTTGAATCCTGACGAGCCGCTGCACGAGACCCGAGGGGAAGGCGAAGAGCTGCCCCCCAACCGCGACCAGCAACACCCGCGTCACGGCCAGCGTGAGCGGAAGCTCGAGGATGAACCGGGTGCCCTGGGCGACGCCGGACTCGACCCGGAGCAGTCCCTTCAGCGCCGTCACGTTGGTGCGGACGACGTCGAGACCCACACCTCTGCCCGAGGTGTCGGAGACCTCCTCTTTCGTCGTGAATCCGGGCAGGAAGATCAGGTCCACCGCCTCGCGGTCGTCCAGGACGGCGGCCTGTGCGGCGGTGACGAGGTTCCGGGCGACCGCGGCCTGGCGGATCCGGGCCGGATCGATGCCGGCGCCGTCGTCCACGACCTCGACGATGATTCGGCTTCCTCGTTGCGCGATCGCGATGCGTAGCGTCCCAACCGAAGGCTTGCCATTGGCCGCCCGCTGCTCCGGTGGCTCGATGCCGTGATCGATCGCGTTCCGGACGAGGTGGACGAGCGGGTCGGCCAGCAGCTCCAGGATTTGTTTGTCGACCTCGGTGTCGTCGCCCTCGACGACCAGCTTCACCGCCTTGCCACGCTCCTGCGCCATCGAGCGGATCGCCCGGCGGAAGCTCGTCAGGATCGTCGAGACCGGGAGCATCCGCATCCGCAGGACGTCCGATTCCAGCTCGTCGATCAAACCGGCGACCTCGCGGGCGACCTGTACCTCGCGACTGGCCACGGTGTCGGCCAGAATGCGGGCATCACGGACCTGCGCCAGCAGCGTCGGCCACGATGAGCTGGCGGCGACGCCGTTTCCTCCCGCGATTCCGGAAGCAAGCCGTTGAAGATTCCGTTCCAGCCGCTTCATCGACTCCGCCAACTGCCGCAGCTCACGCGCGCGTGTTCGCGAGGCCGCTTTGGAGACGACCAGCTCGCCGGCCAGATTCATGAGGCGGTCCACCTTGTCGATCTGGACCCGAATCACGGGGGCCGACGGGGGGACGGGGGTTGACGGGGAGACCGGGCGAGGGGGCGATAGGGTGTCCGGGTCCGGGGTCCGGGGGGCCGGGTGCTCGCGCAAAGACGCAAAGGCGCTAAGCGGCGACGGGGCGTCCGGGTCCGGGAGGGACGCGGAGTCCGGATCGGCCGTGCCGCCACGTGGCCCCGTCGCCCGGTCGCCGACAGTGGGGTCGGAGTTGGCAGTGTCGCCCGGTCGCCCGGTCCCCCCGTCTCCCTTTCGCGTCTTTCGCTCGTTTCGTGCCCTTCGTGGTCCAAACTCCCGCCCGGTCGCCCGGTCTCCCCACCGGCCAGCGCCGCAACCAGCGACGCGACGAGCGGAGCCGGGTCGGGCGACGACGCCGCGCCCGTGACGGCGTCGCGCACCAGCGCGTCCAGCGCGTCGGTCGCCTCGAGCAGGAGGTCGCAGAGGCGGGGAGTGATTGCCAGGCGGTCGTCGCGGATGGCATGGAGGACATCTTCCAGGCGGTGCGCCAGCTCCCCGATCTGGCTGAACCCGAGCATCCGGGCCGAGCCCTTGATCGTGTGCGCCGCCCGAAACAGCTCCTGGATCCGCTCGCGGTTGGTCGGATCAGCTTCGATCGCCAGGATGCCGGTCGTCAGCTTCTCCAGTTGCTCGGACGCCTCGGCCTGGAACTCGGGGAGAAACAGACGGGGATCGATATCCATCCCAATACCTATGCGGGCGCGCGGTCCGCACGGGCCGGAGCCGAGGCGCGACCCTCGACGACCGCCCGGAGCCTCCCGGCGGTCGCGTTGAGGCGCGCTGCCCCCTCGGCGGCCTGCTGACTCCCGTGCGCTGAGTCGCGAGCAACCTCGGCGATGTCGTGCATCGTGCGGACAACCTGTTCGCTCGCGGTGCGCTGCTGCTGGGTCGCCAGGCTGATCGTGTGAACCATCTGCACGATGTCGTCAATGGCCTGCCCCGCGCGCTGCGCGAGCGCCGAACCGGTATCGGCCTCCCGGGTCGCGTCCTCCGTCGCCAGCACCGAGGCATTCGTCGCCCCCCGAATCTCGGCGATGATCGCCTTCACCTGGTTGGTCGCCGACTTGGTCTCGTCCGCCAGCTCCTTGACCTGACTCGCCACCACGGCAAAACGTCGACCGTACTCGCCGGCCGCGGCCGATTCGATGGCGGCGTTGAGGGCGAGCAGGTGGGTCTTATTCGCGATGTCGCTGATGATGTCGGTGATCTCGCCAATCTGCTGGCTTTTCTCTCCGAGCGCGAGCACCCGACCGGCGACCGTCTCGACCTTCGTCTTGATGCGCGCCATCCCGTCGAGCGCGTCGCCGACCGCGATGCGTCCGCCTTCGGCGGTCTGGAGCGTCTGCTCGGAGCTGTGGGCGATCTGCTCGGCCGTCCGCGCGAGCTCCTCCATCGTCGCGGTGATCTCCCCCACGGCGGCCGCCTGCTGGCTGGAGCCACTTGCCTGCTCGTTGGCGGTCGCGGTAAACTCGGCCGAAGCACCGGAGATGGCGGTGATCGCGTCGCGCAGTCGGGACGCCGTCGACCGAATGGTCGTGACGGCAAGCGCGAGGCCGACGATCAGCGCGACCAGCGCGATGCCGAACGCGGCCACGGCGAGCCGAGCGGCACTGGCCTCGGCGCCGCTCCGGGCCTGCTCGGACTGGCCGAGCGCCTCGGTTTCGACCGCCGCGACCAGGCGGTCCAGGTCGCGAAGGAGCGGGTCGATGGTGTTGCGATGGACGGTGATCGCCTCGGCCGACCGGCCATCGCGGGCGAGACGCACGGCCTCGTCGACCGTCTCCAGCAGGTGCTGGCCCTGGGTCTCGATGGCTCCTGCCGCGGCCGCCCCCGCCGGGCCGCTTGACTCCAGGTTACGGAGCGCGCGATCGAAAGCCCGCCGGCGCGCCGCGACCTCCGCCAACGCCGTGGTGCCAGGGTTCGCCAGGTAGAGCAGCTCCGCCTGCACGGCGCCGGCGACCTGGCGGCGAACGTCGGACGCGGCGCTCAGCGATTGGGTTTGCTGCCAGCCGCGCGTCGCCTGCGTGCCAAGGGCCGCCAGCCCGTACCAGGCCGCGGCGGCGACAACCGCCAGTCCGACGATCAAGACGGCGTAACCGAGACTCAGTCTGCGGGTCAGCGACCACTCCACAGCCCCTCACCTCCCTGAGAACGTGTGTGCGAACCCCTCTCTGACCGCCAGCGCGACGAGGTCGACCAGCAGGAGTGGCGGGATACCCTCCGGTAGGGCGACCGCCCACACAATCTCGCCCGTCCACGCGCGCACCAGGGACGGGAGTGGCCGCATCGTTTCGCGGGCGAGCCCGACCACAGCCACCGCCTCCGCGATCCCGAAGGCCACGGTGCCGCGAGGCGTGGCCACGAGCACCCAGGCCGACGGGCGCGCCTCACCGTCCACGGACCCGCCCTCATCCCCCAACCCCTTCCCCCAATACTGGGGGAAGGGGAGACGCCACCCCCTCTCCCGCGGGGAGAAGGGGCAGGGGGTGAGGGCCTCTGGGCCAGCAGGTGAGGCCATCCGGGCCTTGACGAGCGATCCCAGGAGGTCTGGAACCAACACGTCCGCCTGGTGACAGTCGACAGCGCGGTGCTCGGAGTCCGTGCGTCTGCCGTCCTGGACGCCCACTCCCCAGCCCGCCGTGTCGCTCAGCCCGGCGACCTGAAAAGCCGGCACGCCCAGGTGCATCGATCCCACTCGCACGATCAGCACGTCGAGCACAGCGGCCACCGCCTCCGCGTCGCCCCGTCGCCCCGTCCCCCCGTCGCCGGCGGGGGTCTCACGCGCCACGTCCGGCCCCACTTTCTGGTGGGAGCAGCGCCGCAAACAGCCCGGCGACGTCGATCAGCGCGGTGAGCCGCCCGGTGAGCATCACCTCACCTCGGATGACCCCGGCGGTGGCGCGGTCGAGCGTGGCGATCGGCGGATCGACGTCCGCCTCGGAGACCGTCACGACCTCGAAGACCGCGTCGACCAGCAGGCCCGCTATCACGGGGGCCGACGGGGCCGCCCTCACCCCTCGCCCCTCTCCCACGGGGAGAG